>DATLVG010000095.1:0-14345 GCA_035577625.1 Candidatus Dormiibacterota bacterium | reverse complement strand
TCGATTGGACGCTTCTCCTCTTCCGCTCCACGAAGAGTCAGCATGGCCCTAAGATTCTTGTTGTAGGGGCCGCTTTCCGAAGCGGCGCTCTTCTCAAACGCTCACGCGCCAATCACCGCCCGTGGTCCGCCAACCAGCACTTATGGACGAACTCCGCGTTTCGCCGTGTTTTGGCCGAGATTGCCGTACCGTAACTCGTCTAGAATGAACAGTTACAGAACTCGTCGTCGTAAAGCGCCTTTAAAATGAGCAGTTACAAAAAACAGGCGTTGAGGGTTCCACCAGCGCCTGCCGTTAAGAATCAATAGCTTACGAGCACCCCAAATAAAAGCCCCTCCGGTCCATCCGGAGGGGCCGAGAAACTGCCAGGAACCGACTATGCCTTCAACGCGAGCATGACCAGCGTAAACAGCACCAACGTTTCAACGAATACCAGGCCCAGAATCATGGCCGCACGAATCGGGCCCGCTGCGCCCGGATTCCGCGCCATGCCTTCGCAAGCCGCCGAAGCGATTCGGCCCTGACCGAGGCCACAACCAAACGCCGCAACCCCCATACCGATGGCAACCGCGATCGCGGCGATTCCCTTGCCGCTTCCTGCTGCTGCTCCGCCTTCTTGTGCGAACGCCGCCGGCGCCAAAAGCGCCACGCCCGCCAGCGCCGTCAACAACATGCTTAGCTTCTTCATTACTTGCCTCCTATGAATTGCCGCCAGGAGGTGGTTCCCGGACACCGTGCAGCCGGGCTCACGCTGGAGCGGCCCTTGCCGGAACTGCAATCCGGCAAACTCGATTAGTGCTCGTCGGACGTCGCGATTCCCAAATAAACCGAGGGAAGAACCGTGAATATGTATGCTTGAATGACGGACACGAAAATGTGCAGGCCAATGAATGCAATGGGGATAATCGCCGCAAAAATTCCCACAAAAACTCCGCCGAAGGCCGACTTTGTCCACACGGCGGCCGTGCCGCCGGAGAGCAAGCCGAGGAAAATCACATAAATCAAATCGCTCGCATACATGTTCGCCCAGAGACGGACAGTAAGCGAAAGAACGCGTGCGCAGGTACTGAGGAGTTCTACGGGAAACAGCAGCACCGCTAGAATCCAGTCCGCCACGCTGTGAGGTGATCCGGCAAACGTCAAAAGGTATTTGCCCATACCGTGGTGCGCGAAACCGCTCCAGTTGAAATACAGGAATGTCAGAATTGCGCAAGCCAGTGGCACTGTAACGTGTCCTGTGGGTGCGGTCACAAGGGTATTTGGAAGCGCGCCAAGCAGGTTCGAGAACAAAACAAAAATCGAAATCGCGCCCACAAACGGAATATGTCCTACGCCGTCACGGCCAGTGTTTTCTACCAGCAAGTCCTTAATGCCAAAATGCTGCGAGTTTGTCAGAAGTCCTTCCGCCATCTGTTGCAGCATGCCCGGCTTTTCGACCGACAAGCGTGAACGAAGGATCAGCGCAATAACCGTAAGCAGAACGAGAACAACTAAGCCAGTCGCAACGTGCCGCGGTATTGGCAATGCCGGATTCTCGGGCCGAATATGAAGAAGGCCGTAAACCTTCAAGGCAATGGGCCCGAGTAGCTGATTGACGCCCTGCGCTATCCAACCTACGCGTTCTTCCATGCGTTCCGTCCCTGTAACAGCTTTATTATGAATGCTTTACCGGCCTACGACACAGGCCTCAGTACTTCCCACACACTCGCCGCTATCGCTGCGGCTGCTAACGCACACAAACCAAAAATCAGACTCGCCAGGGGAACATGCAGATACATAAAAATAACATATACGCTCAGCCCTATCAAGGCGTACCGGAAAGCGATTCCAAGGTACGTCGTGATCGGGACCTGTACTTTCTCGCGGCTATGTTGTGCGAGTGATTGCAGCACCAGAGCGTCGAGCCCGCGTCCAAGCAATCGAAAATTCAGCCATCCTAGCGCGGAGCCAACGGCCAATCCAACGGCCCAACGCCGCTCTCGGAGCAAGAGAGCGAGCGACGCAGCAGCGACGCCAAAAGCCACCGTCAGCCACGCGATCCGTTTTTCGGTGCGTGCTCCGCTGGCGGCCACATCGTCGGCAACTGACGCTTCATTTTCCATCGTTGTTGCCGCCATCAGCGGGCAGGCGCCGCAGCACCTCGCGCACGCCGCCGAAAAATCCCACGCTGCCAATGACTACCATTAGCCAGGGTGTGGTATGCAGCCATTTGTCGAGGAAATAGCCAATCGCACCACCAACAACTACCGCCCCGACCAGTGTGAACGGCAGTTCGAGCGCAATACCGGATTTATCGGCGACATTTCGCGCCACAGACTTCTTCGGCTGCGGATTTTCAGAAGATTCCGTCATCAACTTGTGTGAGACCCGGCACTATTTTTCAAAAAGCAACTCGCCGGCGCGCTCGGTCGCTTTCACCACGGCTTTGATGAGCGTTACGCGCAGCTTCCCTTCTTCGAGTTCCATAATGCCATCAATCGTGCAGCCGGCTGGCGTCGTTACCGCGTCTTTCAGCAGCGCCGGGTGATCACCCGTTTCGAGCACAACGCTGGCCGCGCCTTTCATGGTTTGCGCGGCCAGCAAAGTCGCTACATCACGCGGCAATCCAACTTTTACGCCCGCTTCGGCGAGCGATTCCAAAATGATGTATGCGTACGCCGGGCCGCTTGCGGACAGCGCAGTGACTCCGTCCATGTTTTTTTCATCAACGGCAACCGTGCGGCCCACCGCGTTGAACATTGCCAGCGCAATCTCCAGATGTTCGGGCTTCGCGTGCGCTCCCGCGCAAATTCCCGTCATGCCGCAGCCGACAGCCGATGGAGTATTCGGCATGGCGCGAACAACGGGAATTTTCTTGATGAGGCGCTCTTCGACATAACTCGTCGGCACCGACGCGGCAACCGAAATCACTAGGGTTTTCTCGCTCAACTCCGGCGCAATCTCTCGCAGCACATCGCCAACGACCTGCGGCTTCACGCCGAGCAGAATAATATCCGCGTCTTTCACGGCTTTGCGGTTGTCATTCGTCACGCTGACGCCCAGCTCTTTCGCCAGCGCAGCCGCTTTTTCTCCGTGCTTCACCGTAGCCGTCACGCGCTTGGTCGCAAACAATCCCTGTTTCAAATACGCGCGCAGCAAAATCCCGCCCAGCTTCCCCGCCCCTAATACCGCCAGCCTCTTGTCAGAAAGTTTCTGTGCCATGGTCCAAGTATTCTTTCTGACCCCGCCTCTCGCGTCAATCACATAACACGCCCCACACTACTCCGCTGCACCACGCCCCGGCAACAACGCCGCCAACCTGTAGTAAACTCCCCGCCAGGGAGCAACAAAATGAAACGTCAACTCTGGTCGAGAAGAAATTTTGCGGCGACGGCAGCGCTCGCGCCGTTCGGATTTCGCGCCGTACTCGCAAACGCTGTGCCTGCGGCAAACGCAATCCCGGTCGGCATCGAGATGTACTCCGTCCGGAACTCTCTCGCCAAAGATCCCATGGGCACGGTGCGCGAAGTCGCCAAGGCCGGCTACCAGGGCCTCGAATTTTACGGCCCGTACTACCAGTGGACCACCGATCAGGCAAAAGAAATGAAAAAACTGCTCGA
This sequence comes from Candidatus Dormiibacterota bacterium, assembly GCA_035577625.1. Lineage (GTDB taxonomy): Bacteria > Acidobacteriota > Terriglobia > Acidiferrales > UBA7541 > Acidiferrum. Next base: position 10,746 of record DATLVG010000095.1, on the reverse strand, counting down.
CGACCTCGATATCCGCTGCTATTCGACGCACAACGACAGCGGGAATTTCAGCGCGGAAAAAATCGGCCACGCGATCGAAGTGAACAAAATTCTTGGCGGCAAATACGTTGTGATGGCGAGTTCGCACGAAGGCTCGACGCCCGATGCGTGGAAATCCGTCGCGGACATTCTGAACACCGCGTCGGAAAAACTCGAAGCGGCTGGATTGAAAGCCGGCTACCACAATCACCAGGCGGAATTCCGCGGAGACGTCGGCACGCGGCCAATGGACATTCTCGCAAAGAACACGAAGCCAGCAGTGATGCTGCAGCTCGACGTCGGCACCTGCATCGAAGCGGGATCGGATCCGGTTGCCTGGATCAAAGCGAATCCGGGCCGCATCCATTCGATGCACTGCAAAGAATGGTCGCCAGAAAAAGACAAGGGCTACGCCGTATTATTCGGAGAAGGTGTCGCGCCGTGGAAACAACTTTTTGACGCGGCGGAACATGGCGGCGGCATTGAATATTATTTGATCGAACAGGAAGGCAGCCGTTTCTCAGAAATCGAAACGGCGCAGAAATGTTTGGCTGCGTTTCGCGCAACGCATGGCACGTAGCGGGCCGGGTTTTGTTCTCCAACAAAATGTATCGTCGAATTGCGGCGCGCTGCTGTGCATGCATCGTCTTTGCGCTACTAGCGCCGTCACTCGTATTGACGAACGAAGTTCAACCAATCATACAAAGAAATGTTCCCGTGAAAATGCGTGACGGTGCAATTTTGCGCGCAGATATTCTGCTTCCTGCCGCCAACGGGAAGTTTCCAGTTCTCGTTTACCGCACGCCGTATGGAAAAGAGAACGCGCCGAAGGAATGGACGACATTCGCTAAGGCGGTCAATTGTGGCTATGCCGTCGTGATTCAAGATGTACGCGGACGCTACACATCGGAGGGTGAATTCGATCCGTACAAAAACGAAGGCCGCGATGGATACGACACAATCGAATGGGCCGCCACGCAGCCCTGGTCGAACGGTGATGTGGGAACGTTCGGGCTTTCGTATCCCGGCGCGGTGCAGTGGCTTGCGGCGATCGAAAGTCCGCCGCATTTGAAGGCGATGGTTCCCGCGATGACGTTTTCCACGCCACGGAATTTCTTCTATTCGGGCGGCGCGTTCGACGGATCGTGGGTCGATTGGATCTGGTTTAACATCGCGCCCGATATTCGCGCTAAAAAGAATCTACCGGGGCCGAAGACGTATAAAGAAGCGGCCGCTGCCTGGAAAACGGAGCGCGAGCGGCTTCAGAACTTCCTTCCGCTGCGCAATCTTCCCGATTTCAAGGACGTGGCGCCGTTTTATTACGAATGGCTAGCGCATCCGCCCACCGATCCGTGGTGGGATTGGGCGGAGCTGCGCGGCAAATACGAGCGCGTTCACTGCGCTGTGCTGAACATTTCCGGATGGTATGACGAAGCGTATGGACCCGACGGCGCGACGACGAATTTCAACGGACTGCTCGCCGCGCGCAAAGAAGAAAAAGATCCGCGCACGCAAACGATCATCGGCGCTTGGACGCATGGCGAATTGGAGCGCACGAAAGCCGGCGATCTGGATTTCGGTCCGACGGCGAAAGTGGACTACGACAAAATCATTCTGCGCTGGATGGACCATTACGTAAGAGGAATCGACAATGGCGTCGACCGTGAAAAACCGGTTCACATTTTTGTGATGGGCGACAACAAGTGGCGCGACGAAGACGCGTGGCCGTTGCCAGGCGCGCGACCGAAAGCGTTTTATCTCTCGGGAAGGTACATCGGAAAGCATGCGTACGCACTGTTTGAGGGTGCGACGAGGCTTGAAGCGCCAACCTCGGAGTTCACGTCGGACCCGGATCATCCCCTAACCGATCCGCATCGCGAATTCGGCGCGCGCAACTACCAGAAACTCGCAGGCCGGAACGACGCGCTGGTGTTCGACTCTTTTCCATTCGACAAAGACATGGAAGTCACCGGGCCAATTCAGGCGACGATTTACGCTTCGGCGGACGTCGCCGACTTTGATCTTTGGGTCCGCGTGCTGGACGTGTGGCCCGACGGACGTGCGTTCAATCTCATGAGCCCTGGACTGGATGTTTTGCGAGCGAGTTACAGGAACGCATCGCAAAAGCCGGAGTTGCTGGCGCCGGAAAATGTTTACGAGCTGAAATTGGACGGTCTTCTCACTTCAAACGTGTTCAAAACTGGCCACCAACTTCGTATCCAGATTTCCGGGGCATTCTCGCCGCACTTCTCACGAAATCTCCAAACGGGCGAATCGGAAATTACGTCGTCCAAAACAAAGACCGGCCATATCCGCATCTACCACGAGAAAGACCATCTATCGACAGTCACGGTGCCGATAGTCCCGCGCTAGAAAATCAGTCGTGGCGGGCCCCGTGGATGATGGCGATGGAGTGAGGGAGAAGGTCGGCGAGGGCGTCGAGGGATTCGACGGCGCCTTTGGTGCTACCGGGTAAATTCAAGATTAGGGATTTGTGGCGGACAGCGGCTACGGCACGGGAGAGAATGGCGCGCGGCGTTTTTTCCATGCCTTTGCGGCGCATTTCTTCGGCGAATCCGGGAACCAAGCGGTCGGCAACGGCGATCGTGGCTTCCGGCGTGGAATCACGCGGGCTGAGGCCCGTACCACCCGTGGTCAAAATCAGATCCACTCGGCCGGAATCGGCGAATTCGCGCAGCTGTTCGCGAATGCTGGGTGGATCGTCTGGAATCACTAGGCTGGATTTAATTTCCCAACCGAGTTCGCGGCAACGAGCGACGACGGCGGGGCCGGATTTATCTTCACTTTTTCCAGCGGAAACGGAATCGCTGATAGTGATGACGGCGACTCGCAGTGGCGTAGGGTTGTTAGCCATGTGGCGCGGCTACTGTGCGGGAACGGTGTCGCGACTCGCTTCGTCCATCAAGCGCATGGCTTCCATCAAGAGGCCAGTGGTGTTGCGCGTAGTGGTTGTGCGAGTGGAAGCGTTCGCAGCGTTGAAATCAATTTCAAATTCACCAGCGGACCAGAGCAGCACTTTGTAGACGGCGTCGTCGCCTTCGATATTGCCCATTTTTGCATCGCGGCACTGGCCGGAGGCGAAATAGAGTTCGCCCTGCTGTCCATTGTGGTGAACCATGAGACGGCAGGACTTTTGTCCCATTTCAAGCGACTGCATTAAGTCGATCATGCTCATTTCTTCGAGACGTCCTTGAATGACGCCCGGGCGCGAAGCTCGCTTCTGCAATTTTTCAAGGTGCAGGCGGTCGATGACTTTCTTCGTGATGCGCACGAGGTCCTTTACCAGGAATGGCTTGGCGATGAAGTCTTCGACACCATCCACGAGCGGGCGCAGACGCTCTTCGATATCGGCGCGACTGGCCATGAACAGAAACGGAATGTGGCGCGTTTGTTCGCGGCCGCGCAATTTTTCGAATAGCTGGCGACCGTCGAGGCCAGACATTTTGTAATCGCAGAGAATCGCGTCGGGTGGCTCGTCGATGATTTTCAGCAAGGCATCGGCGCCGTCGGTGGCGATGGTGACTTCACAATGCGGTTCCATGCCCTTGGCAACGATGTCCCGCACGAGCGGATTGTCGTCCGCAACCAGGAGCCGTACCGTTCTTCCGCTGGAGGCGCTCAACGAGCCCTCCGGCCGGTTGCTTTGCGGCTAAAACCAACCGTGCGGCGGAAATCGCCGCTCTTGCCCCCGGTCTTTTCCAGGAGAAACACGTCCGAGATTTCGATACCTTTATCGAGGGCTTTGCACATGTCGTAGACCGTGAGGGCTGCGGCAGTAACGGCGACCAGGGCTTCCATCTCGACACCCGTCTGGGCGGCCGCCACTACGTGGGAGCGAATCTCAACGCCATTCTTGCATAGGCAAGCGGTCACATCAATGTGAGTGAGGGGCAGTGGATGACAAAGAGGTATCCACTCGGCGGTGCGTTTGGTGGCGGCAATTCCAGCGATACGAGCGACTTCAAGCGGATTTCCCTTTGGATTCTTTAATTTGCGAACCGCGGCGAGGACTGCGGGCTTCATTTTGACGAAGGCACGCGCTTTGGCGGAGCGGGTGGTGATGGCTTTGGCGGAGACGTCGACCATTTGCACATCACCCCGTTTGCTGTAGTGGGACAGTTTGGGCATTGGGTTCAGTTTAGCAGGTTCGAGTTAGAGAACGTCGCGGCGGGGCAGGATGCAAACCGGTTCGCCTACGGCGAATTCGGCGCGGTCGGCGGGAAGGTAAAGGAAGCAATTGGCTTTGGCTACTGCGGCGAGGTCCCCGGAACCTTGCCAGCGGATGGGTTTTACGGTGGGGACGCTGTCCGGCCATTCGAGTCGCGCGGGAAGGAAATGGGCGAGACCGGTTTTTTCCTGGAGAGATTCGGCGAGATGCGCTTCGAGGAAAGCGAGTGGTTTTGCCTCGGCTCCGCAAAGAAGTTCGAGGGCGAGGGATGCGAAGAGTTCAAACGTAACCATCGTGGAAATGGGATTTCCGGGAAGCCCGAAGACGGGTTTGTTCTGGCACACGGCGAAGACGGTTGGTTTGCCGGGGCGGATGGCGACCGCGTCGAAGTGAAAGTCGGCGCCTAGATCGCGGAGAACTTTTTCGACGAGGTCATATTTTCCTGCAGAAACGCCGCCGGAAAGGATCAGCATGTCTTGCTTGAGGCCGTGCGTGATTTTCTCGTGGAGGTCTTGCTCGGTGTCCTTTGCGTTCGTAAGGACGATGGGTTCGCCGCCGTGGAGCGTGACTTGCGCAGCGAGCGAGTAGGCGTTGCTGTTGCGGATTTGGAAGTCGCCGGGTTTGGTTTCGGCGGGAACAACTTCGTCGCCAGTAGAGAGGATGGCGACGCGCGGCTTGCGAAAAACTTGTAGCTCGATTTCGCCGACTTGCGCGCCCACGGCAATTTCTGCAAAGCCGATTCTGACACCACGGGCGACCACCACCTGGCCTTCAGCCGCTTCCCTGCCGCGGGGGACGATGTGCTGGCCCGGCTCGATCGGCTTGCTAAAGACGATCGTTTCACCTTCGGACGACGTGTGTTCAATCATGACGACCGCGTCAGCACCCTTTGGAACGGCGGCACCGGTCATGATTTGTATGCAAGTTCCGGGAGTGACGGAAATCGTAGGAGTGTCGCCGGCTTTGAGTTCGCCGATGCAACGGAGTTTTGTGCCGGGTGCGACGTCCGCTGCGCGGACGGCGAAACCATCGCGAATCGAGCGGTCAAAGGGAGGATAGGCACGGTCAGCAAGAATTTCTTTTGCGAGGATGCGGCCAAGAGTATCTGCGAGCTTTATCGATTCCGTTTGAGGCTTAGGCGATAGCGCGGCAAGGCGAGAGACGATGAGTTGACGAGCTTGCTGGTGAAAGAGCACCTTTAGAGCTTATCGGAAATAGGTCAGTGAGAAAAATGGGAGAAGATGCACCGCTCAGTTTTTTTGGCGCGTCAGATGAACAACCATGGGGGTGTCTTTCCCGTCTTTGCGCCAAACCCAGGTTTCAGTGATGTGGTTTGCGTCGTCGAAATGCAACGTGAGCTTGTGCTGGTGGCCGGTAGCAAGCGAGGGCAGGTTCGCAGCCCCTTGAAATTCAAAAACGAGTTCGGTCGGGTCGGCCGCCGATGGGATGGAGCGCATGCGTGGCTGATTGTTGGTGGGGCAATAGTGAACGAGCGTGATTGCGTTTTTGTCGATGTGATAGAAAGTGACCATTTCTTCCATACCGGACATGGCGAGGGTCTCCATGACGGTCGTGCCGGACACGATGAGCTTAAAAGTTGATTTGGCCTGCATGCCGTGGCTATCCGTGCCGGTCCATTCCCCAGTGAGACTCTGCATTTTTTTGAACGCGGCTTCAGACGTGGTCGTAGCAAAAGCGACGGCGGGAAGAGTGAGAGCAAGAGTTGTGGCTGCGATCCTGCGCGAAAGATTCATGTTGGCAATCTCTTATAACCGGCTGTCAATTCGCCGAGCTGCGGCTACAGTAGATGGCGCATCCTTCGCGTGTCCACTTAATTTCTTCTAAATTCGCAGCTTTAGAGAGCTCTTCCTTGCTCATGAACCGGCCAGAGTTACAGCCAGCGAGAGAGGAGCGTGCCTTCGGGGATGATGGTGGCGTCGCGCTCGGGGCCGGTGGAGATCATGCCGATTTCGACCTCGAGAAAATCGCCGATGAAGCGCATGTAATCGAGTGCCGCTTTCGGTAATTTGGCCGCGTCTTTTACCCCGTAAGTTTCCTGCTGCCAACCAGGGAGCGTTTTGTAAATCGGCGTCACTTTTTCGTATTCCTCGGCGAGCGCCGGCATTTCGTTGATAGGCGTGCCCTTGTACTGGTAGCCAGTGCAGACTTGAATTTCGCGCTGCGTGTCAAAGACGTCGAGTTTGGTGACGACGAGCGAATCGATGCCGTTAATCATTTTCGCGTAACGCAAAACGGCGAGATCGAGCCAGCCGCAGCGGCGCGGGCGTCCGGTGACGGCGCCGAACTCTTTGCCGCGTTCACGAATGGCTTGCGCGTCGAGGTCGGGCATTTCGGTGGGAAACGGGCCGCCACCGACTCGCGTCGTGTAAGCTTTGGAAATTCCGAGGACGTGTTTGATTTTTGTAGGTGGGACCCCGACGCCAGTAGTCGCACCGCCGGACGTGGCGCTGGAACTGGTGACGTAGGGATATGTGCCGTGGTCGATGTCCAGCATGGTGCCCTGGGCACCCTCGAAGAGGACGGATTGGCCGGAATCGAGAGCGTGATTGACAAGTTCGGCGGCGTCGCAGATGTACGCGCGGATTTTTTCGCCTTGTTTGAGAGTTTCTTCGACTTCTTGGGAGAAATCGATGTCCGCGCCGTACGCGCCTTTGGCGAGACGGTTTTTTTCGGCGACGACGCGAGCGGCTTTTTCACAGAAGAGCGCGGGGTCGAGCAGATCACACATGCGGAGACCGCGGCGCGCCATTTTGTCTTCGTAGGCGGGACCGATGCCGCGGGAAGTTGTGCCGATTTTGTTTGCGCCGCGCGCGCCTTCGGCGGCTTTGTCAAGTTCGCGGTGATACGGAAAAATAAGGTGCGCGCGATTGCTGATGTGCAAGCGGCCTGTGACGTCGATGCCGGCTTTGGCGAGCGTTTCGATTTCGTTGACGAGCGCGCCAGGATCGATGACGACACCTGCGCCGATGACGGCGTGCTGTTTGGGGCGGAGGATCCCGCACGGAATCAATTGGAGGACGTGCTTTTCCGTGCCGATGATGACGGTGTGGCCTGCGTTGTGACCGCCGGCGACGCGGGCGATGTAATCGAACGAACCGGCGAGATAGTCAACGACTTTGCCTTTACCTTCGTCACCCCACTGCGCGCCGACGACGACGACCGATTTCATTCCGTGGTCCCCTTCTTTGCCAGGGTTTGTAAGCACAAGCCCTGGAACCTGTCTGTGTCACACCGTTCCCTTCACGCTGACGAAGGGGCACACAATTTGCTGAGGAAAAGCGAAAAAGACAGACAATAAGAAATCGTACGCTGGCAGTGGGCGCAACGCAAGGGCGGAGCGATAGTGTGAAAATAGAGTTCTGACGTTGCACGAACAAAAAGCGATAGATATGCTGCAACACGAGGAACTCGATGAGCGGAATAAAGATTGGGATATGTGTCGCGCTGCTGGGAATCATGCCGGCGCGGATGCAGGGACCGGCTTCAGCTCAGGGATATGCCGTCAAAGTGGAATTTGAGAATGAGCAGATCCGCGTCTTGCGCGTGCACTATCTGCCGCGGGCGACGTCTCCCATGCACAGCCATACAGGACGCGCAGTGATTGCACTGACAGGAAGTCATCTGCGTGTGACGACGTCCGACGGAACGACTCAGGAAACGCAGCGGCGTCCCGGAGAACTCTATTGGGGCGACACGGTAACGCACTCCGCCGAAAATCTTACCGACGCGCCGGTGGAAACCATTGAAGTGGAAATTAAAAAAGCAAACACTCCTGGAGTTCTCGTGAAAATACCTGGCGTCGATCCTGCGTCACTGAAGGAACCGGTGCCGGTGGAGAAAGAGCCGCATCATCACGTGGCGTTTCAAAACCAATATGTGCGGGTACTGGATGTGCTCTTTCCCGTCGGCGAGCCGGCTCTGTTTCATACGCACAGCAACGACAATGTGAGCGTGGAATTGAGTGGCGATAAAACGAAATCGCAGCCAATGGGAGGCGAGTGGAGCGCGCCGGGCGACGTGGTGCCGGGGCGCGTAGGATTTCATAAAGCGGCGGGCCAGCCGTACACGCATCGCGTGGGGAGTGCGGGAGAGAAGCCTTATCACGTGATCGACGTGGAGATTTTTCCAGCGCCGCCGAAAGGATGAGTCGACGGAGCGTTTAAGAAGGCTTCTGCGCCGTCGCTCGCTCCTTCGCCATTGCGACTCGCTTTACGACGAACTTCAGACGTTCTTTGCCCCACTTCGTGCTCATTATAACGTTCTCGATGTTCCTAAAGGCTTCGGGATCGCCGATTTTCTCGCGCAACTCACTGATAAATGGCTGCACTTTAGCGAACATGAAAAACATTTCGCCGCTAACGGAGGGCTGCAAGAACAGTTCACGGTTGACGGCCCCGCTGGCAACTAGTGCTGCTGCCATTCCCCAATAGCCGCCGACTTGCCGAAGCCAATTGTTTTCTTGCGAACCGAGCGTGGCAGCGATTTTCATGAAATCATCCGCCGTGTCCAGCCAGAATTGCGTGAGCCACCAGTTCCGCGCCTTTCGCAATTCCGGTTCGCGCCGTAAATCGTAAAGCTTCATGATGACCTGTGCGTCCTGAGGCGTCGCCTTTTTTGCCATGAGTGCTCCTTGTGTTGAAGACTAGCGGATCTTTCTGTTCACTTCCACGTAGCGGAAGCAGGTGACGAGATGATCGTTGACCATGCCGGTGGCTTGCATGAAGGCATAGCAGATCGTGGAGCCGACGAAGCGGAAACCGTGTTTTTGTAAATCCTTGCTCATAGCGTCGGATTCTTTTGTTTTGGCGGGGACTTGTTTGTGGAGCTTCCAGGAGTTCTGGATGGGTTTCCCGCCGGCAAATTTCCAGAGATAGGAATCGAAACTGCCGAATTCATTTTGAATTTTCAGAAAAGCCTGGGCGTTGGAGATTGTAGACGCGATTTTGAGGCGGTTGCGAATGATGCCGGGATCGGCGAGCAGTGCGCGCACTTTTTTTGCGCCGTAGAGCGCGATTTTTGCAGCGTCGAAACGGTCGAAGACTTCGCGGTAGCGCGCGCGCTTGAGCAAAATCGTATCCCAGCTCAAGCCTGCTTGTGCGCCTTCGAGGATGAGAAATTCGAAGAGTGCGCGATCATCGTGAACGGGAACGCCCCATTCCTTGTCGTGGTAGGGGATGTTGATGGGTTTTTGCGCCCAGTGACAGCGAATTGTTTCGGTCACAAGAAGACTCCAGGCAATCGGAAACGAAATGAGTGACCCGACTTCAGGAGCGGGCGCACGAGGCATGGGGCGCGAACGAAGGTAGCAAGGAGAGCGAAACGCGGTCAACTTTGGCGGAAAAAAAGGCGTGCCCCGAATCTGAGGAGCACGCCGTGCAACTTGAAATTGCGATCGGCTTAGCCGACGTGGCGGTCGACGGCTTTGGTGATCTGGTCTTTGGGAACGGCGCCGACGATTTGTTCGACGACCTGACCATCCTTGAAAACGAGAATCGTGGGGATGCCGCGGATGTTGTAGCGGCCAGCGGAGTTCATCGCTTCGTCCACGTTGAGCTTCATAACTTTGATTTTGCCCGCGTAATCGTTGGCGATTTCCGCGACGGTAGGGGCGAGCATGTGACAGGGGCGGCACCATTCCGCCCAAAAATCGACGAGTACCGGCTGCGATTTGCTGGCCGAGAGTACTTCGCTTTCAAAATTTCCATCGGTTGCTGCGAGAATGTTTTCCGCCATGTTCTTTTGCACCAGCGGCTTAGCGAGTACGCGGGCCGCTTGTCTCCTTTATACGGTTAGTTAGATGTTGCAACAGGCATTTGGTTACGCGCCGGCTGCCCCAGTCCTGTTGCCGTCCGCGCGGCTTCGTAGAGCTTCACGTATTCCGCAGCGGGCGTCTTCCAAGAAAAGTCTTTTTCCATGCCGTTCAACTGGATGCGCTTCCAGATGCGCTCGTCGGCAAAATGATGAAGCGCCTGGCGAATCGTATAAAGCAACGCACCACCGGTGTAATCCCAAAACTTGAAACCGGTGCCAGTGCCGTGCTCCAGGTCGAACAATTCAATTGTATCGTCCAAGCCACCTGTAGCGCGAACGATTGGGACGGTACCGTACTTCAAACTGTAGATCTGGTTCAAACCGCAGGGCTCGTAGCGGGAAGGCATAAGGAAGATATCGGAGCCAGCTTCCACTTTGTGGGCGATGGCGTTGTCATAGGCGATTTTAACGCCAACGCGATCGGGATAAGCGATGGCCAGCGTCTGGAAGAGTTCTTCGTACTTCTTGTCACCCGTACCCAGAACGACTAATGCCATATCCTCGCGCATGATTTCCGGCGCGACTTCGGCGATGAGGTCGAAGCCTTTTTGGTCGGCGAAGCGCGAGACGATGCCGACGATCGGGCGGCCGGGAATGTCCGGCAGACCAAACGCTTTCAAGAGATCTTGCTTGCAGAGGAGTTTGCCGGACAAATCCTTTGCTGAATATTTTGCAGGAAGGAACGCGTCTTTGGCCGGATTCCACGC
>DATLVG010000094.1:0-3669 GCA_035577625.1 Candidatus Dormiibacterota bacterium | reverse complement strand
TAAAATAGAAGCGCGGAACGGGCCGCTTTTGGTTTTGTGGATTGCGGATAAGCTTCAGGCGCGGATTACGACGGGCGCAGGCAAGAGTGCCTACGCTACAGGCGTGTGCTAGCATCGATTTCTGCGCGTGTGGGTAGCACGACGCAGCTAAACGGACAGAATGACGACGACAATGAAGGCGTTGCGGAAGATGCAGGCGGCGCGGGGGCTTTCGATGGAGCCGGCGCAAGTACCGGCGATTGGGCCGACTGATGTGCTAGTGCGTGTGAAGGCGGCGTCCATTTGCGGGACGGATTTGCATATTTATGGATGGGACCGCTGGTCGCAGGGGCGGATCAAGCCGCCGGTGACGTTGGGACATGAATTTTGCGGCGTGATTGAACGTGCAGGCGACGAAGTGGCGATGCTGAAGGCGGGCGACTTCGTCAGCGCGGAGATGCACGTGAATTGCGGGCACTGCCATCAGTGCCGCGTGGGCGAAGCGCACATTTGCCCGAACGTGAAAATTATCGGAATTGATCAGGATGGAGCATTTGCGGACTTCGTGAAGATTCCGGCGGCGAACATCATCAAGCTCAATCCGGGAATTCCGGAGCACTATGGCGCGATTCTCGATCCGCTCGGGAATGCGGTTCACACCGTGTTGGCGGGAGCGATTGCGGGGCAGAGCGTGCTGGTTACCGGCTGCGGGCCGATTGGATTGATGTCGATTGTGGTGGCGAAGGCTTGCGGGAGTTCAACGGTGTTTGCGACGGAAACGAATGAACACCGCCGAGCGATGGCGAAGAAGATGGGCGCGGACGTGGTGATCAATCCGGCGGCGGAAGATGCGGTGAAGAAAATATTGGGCGAGACGGCGGGCACCGGTGTCGATGTGTTGCTCGAGATGAGCGGGAATCCGACAGCGATTCAGCAGGGATTTAAGGCGCTGCGAGCGGGGGGGCGCGCGTCGTTGCTCGGGATTCCGACGGAGAGCGTACCGCTGGATCTGGTGAACGACGTGATTTTCAAAGGCGCGACGGTGCAGGGAATTTATGGGCGCCGGATGTACGACACGTGGGAACAGATGACGGCGCTGTTGAAAGCGGGACGGCTGAATCTTGATGCGCTGTTTGATGAGCGGATCAGCCTGGAGAAATTTGAGAGCGCGTTTGTGAAATTACAAAGCGGGCTTGCCGGGAAGATACTTTTGTATCCCAACGGATTGCAACACTAAGCGAAATTTCTGAATTGCGGACGCAGGAGTTCCTGCCGATGACTCCCCTTAAGGTCGCGCCACCTCTGGCTGGCAATACGCTTGGATCGATTGATAGTTCGTTTGTGGTTGCGGAATGGCGCGACGCGGGCGGAAATTCTGAATCGCCGCGACTGATCGCGCCGTGGCATGTGCATCATAAGGATGATGAAGCTTGGTATGTGCTGGAAGGCGAATTGCGCGTGCGGGTGGGCGCTCAAGAAGTGGCGGTGAAAGCGGGCGCGAGCGTGTTTGTTCCACGAGGAACGGCGCACACTTACTGGAATCCTGCCGCAGAACCGGCGCGGTATCTGCTTGTTATGTCGCCGAATATTTATGGATTGATTCAGGATATTCATGCGATGAAGGAACGTTCGCGGCCATTGTTGGAGGAAGTGTTCCGGAAGCACGATTCGGAGCTGGTTGAGCCGTAGATTTTTCGCGCGAATCGGATTTGCCCAAGCACGTGGCCTGGCGCACAATGGAGTTTCCACCCTCAAAAGAAAATTCAGGAGCGATTCATGTCCGAAACAGCGTCGCAGGTTGCAAAAACGAATCCATTGCAGTACGTCACCGATCAATTGAATGAGTTGCGGGCGAAGGGAGTGGCGCCGAAGCTGCGCGTGCTTGAAGGCGAGCAGAAACCGGTCTGTATTTTTGATGGGAAGGAAGTGATAAACCTCGCGTCGAACAATTATTTGGGATTGGCGACGGACAAGCGGCTACGGAAGGCTTCGCTCGAAGCGGTAAAGAAATTGGGCGTCGGCGCGGGGGCGGTGAGGACGATTGCCGGGACGATGCAGCTGCACATGCAGCTGGAAGAGCAAATTGCGAAATTTAAGAATGTGGAAGCGTGTGTGGTGTTTCAGTCTGGATTTACGGCGAACGCAGGAACGGTTTCGGCTGTGCTGGGAAAAGAAGATTTGATTATTTCGGATGAGCTGAACCACGCGTCGATTATTGACGGGGCGCGGCTCTCGAAGGCGACGATTAAAGTTTTCAAGCATAAGGATGTGAAGGACTGCGAACGGATTTTGCAGGAACACGCGGATTTTCCGGGGAAAAAACTGATTATTACGGATGGCGTGTTTTCGATGGATGGCGATATTGCGCCGTTGCCGGAACTTTGCGACCTGGCGGAAAAGTACGGCTGCATCATGATGGTGGACGATGCGCACTCGAGCGGAGTGCTGGGACGAGGCGGGCGCGGAACGATTGACCATTTTAATTGTCACGGCCGCGTGCACATTCAGGTGGGGACGTTGAGCAAGGCGATTGGCTCGATGGGCGGGTACGTTTGCGGCTCGCGCGATTTGATCGATTTTCTGTATTTGCGCGCGCGGCCGTTTTTGTTTTCCACCTCGCATCCGCCGGCAACGGCAGCGGCGTGCCAGGCGGCGTTTACGCTGCTGGATTCACCGGACGGCGAAAAGCTGGTGAAGAAATTGTGGGCGAATACGAAATTTTTCAAACGCGAACTGAAGAAGCGCGGGTTTCAGTTCAAAGTGAGCGAGACGCCGATTATTCCGATCCATGTGGGTGATGCGGCGAAGGCGTTTGAATTTTCGCGGAAACTTTTTGAGGCGGGCGTATTTGCTCCGGCGGTGGGGTATCCGACGGTTGCAGAAGGAAAGGCGCGTCTGCGGGCTATCGTGAGCGCGGCGCACAAGCGCGAACAATTATTGAAAGCGGCGGAAATTCTCGAGCAGGTGGCGAAGCCGCTGGGAATCGTGTCGTAGCATTCGTGAAGTTCCATGTCCTGATCGTCGGGGATTCGCTCGAAGGAAATGCTCATGCTTGCAAGAAAAGTGCCGTTGTTGTGCGTATTTTTTCTGGCAGGACTGACGTTGTCCGTGCGGTCGCAAGCCCAAGACAAAGCTTCCGCTGCCGGAAATGGCGCTCCCTCTGTGAGCGGGCTTGGATTCACCGCGAATCTCGATGGGACGCTTGATTCGAAAAAGGCGAAGCTTGGCGACGCGGTTGTGGTGCGATCCACGGAAGCGTTGAAAGCCGACGGCAAAGTGGTTTTTCCTAAGGGAACGAAATTCACGGGGCACGTTACACAATCGTCGGCGCGAGCGAAGGGCGACGCGGACTCGGTGCTGGCCATTCAGTTCGAAAAGGCCGTGTTGAAGAACGGCGAGGAAGTGCCGGTGAAGCTGACGATCCGGGCGATGGCGCCGCCGACAAGGTTCGAACCAGGCGAGACGCCCGAGCGGGACCCGATGGCCGGCGTAGGAGCAGGCGCGACGTCGTCACCGATGACAGGCAGCCGAAACACCGACACGCGCCCCGACGCAGCCGCGGGAAACCAGCGAGTTGGCAGCAATAAAGCGAGCGGGAACGACGGTTTGAATGAAGGTGGACAATTGACGCCGGCGAGCCGTGGTGTTTACGGAATGACAGGCTTGCGCCTTGCCGAAGATACTTCGAAT
>DATLVG010000093.1:0-16096 GCA_035577625.1 Candidatus Dormiibacterota bacterium | reverse complement strand
CCTTTTTTTGATTCGAACGTACCGCACACTGCTCACTCTCGAACGAAGACGATGCTGGGAGGCGAATCGAAAATTATTCTTTATCGGCTGCGAGATAGCCGGCTTTTTGCGCGTCGGCTTCCGTCATGTATTTGCCTTGTTTGGTTTTGCCGTACCAGCGGGTGCCCGGCTTGTGGTAGACGCCGGAATCGGTGTTGACCCAAACCGTGCCGGCGCCATTGGCGGGCGGCGTTTGCTGCTGAGCTGCGGGCCTGGCAGCAGGAGCGGATTTCGAAACGGGTGCCGCTGCGGGCGTAGGTGCCGGCGAAGCGGCCACGACGGGGGTGCTGGCTGTTGCCGGCGCGGATTTGAGCGCAGGCGTGGGGGCGGTTGCAGCGGCAGCAGGCATAGTGGAGCCCGTGGCGTCCTTTGTTTTGGATTTGGATTTGGATTTGGATTTTGTGGAAGTATCGGACTGATCCGTCTGCCGTGTTTGCTGCGCCCGAACCGCTACGCCGCCGAACGAGAGCATTGTTGCCACCAATACGGCCACCAGGGCAGCAGGAAAATCGCCGAACCAGCTTTTTTTCATGGAGATTCTCCGTCCGCGAGCATGTCAACTTTCTGCCGGACAAAGACCAGGTTGGGCGCGGGGTAGGCAGATCGAACTGTGCGGCAGCTCGCGGGTTCTTTCTTTGGAATGGGCGAATGATGTCGAAGAAGCGGAGGGAAGTCAAGACAAAGGTGGGTTACAACCTCCGGTCCAAATAAAGTGGAAGGCAGTAAATGAGTCAGTAGCCGTCGGTCTGAGCGAGAATGTCGCGAGTGATTCGGCTACGAAGTAACAAGCGCGTACCAGGATATTGCGCGGCGAGCTTTGGAAGGCGTTCACGAGCCGTATTGAGATCGCGAGTGCTTTCAATTCGCAGGTTTCTACCGTCGGCGTCTTCGATCAAAATGTCGTAACGAAATTCGCCGGGGGCCGGATTTGCGGACAGCATAAACGTTACTCTCCCTGTAGATAGTGACGGCAAAGATAAAAACGTTTCATGGCAAAAGCCGGTAGGGCTGCCACCGGTGTGATGGAGGGCAAGATGAGAGCGTTTTTGATGGTGAGCTGTTTGGCGGGAATCGTAATTCCCTGGTGGTTTGCGGTGCACTTTTTCGTAATTCATGGTGCAAATTTCAGCCTGTTTTTCGAAGAAGTGTTCGCAACACGGATTTCCAGCTTTTTTGCAGCGGACCTGATTGTGGCCTCGGTCATTTTTTTGGTGTGGTCGTGGAAGGATTCGCGCGAGCGTGGGATGTCCGGCTGGTGGGTCGTGTTGCTATCGAATTTGGTGGTTGGATTGTCGCTGGCGTTGCCGCTGTATCTGTTGAAGCGGCTCGACGCCACTAAATGAGTGGGTCACGAGAGCTATAGCAGGCGTTACAAAAGGTGCACTTGAAGGCACAATTTCCTGAAATTTAGGTCGGAAATCGCGCAGCGCGAGTACAGTGAAGTCAGCACAGGGCTCCGTCCGACTCGATTCGTTCGCCAATTTTTCTTAGTAAAGGGAGGTAACTCCGAATGAAGCTATGCACGAGTGCAAGAAATTTCGCTAGACCAGGCTTGTTTGCCGCTGCGGCGCTTGCGCTGCCGCTGGTGGCAAGCGCACAAGACAATTCACCGAAGGCATTGCCCGCTGTATTCGGCGCGGGATTGATTGGTTTCATTTTTATTTGTTTTCTCGCCATCTACGTTTACATGGCGCTCGCACTGCAAACCATCGCGCAAAAGACCAATACTGAGAACGGCTGGTTTGCGTGGATACCGATCGCCAACATCATTCTGATGCTCACCATCGCAAAGAAGCCAATCTGGTGGATCGTGCTGTTCTTGATTCCGCTCGTCAGCATCGTCATGGCTATCCTCGTCTGGATGGCAATAGCCGAAGAGCGGAACAAACCGAGTTGGTGGGGAATCATGGTGATTGTCCCGGTGATGAACCTGATCATGCCGGGATACCTTGCGTGGTCCGACTAGCCGACGTCCAAATCCTTTTACGCTCTATCCGTCACCCTTTCCGGTCGCCCCGGGAAGGGTGATTCGTTTTGGCGTCGAAAATCCCGGCACAGAGTGCGCGCGCAGAAGTATGATCGCAGCCTCAGAGAAGAGGCTGGGCGGGCATGGTCGGCATTCTGGTGCACGGGAATAATCATTTCATTTTGAGCGGGCCAGAGCCGGGAGAGGCGGAAGCGATTGCGGTGGCCCGCCACTTTTCCCTGGTGAAGATTGGTGAGCCGGTTTCTAACGTGTTTGAGAAGTGGGAGATTCGCAACAAAGAGTTCCGGGAAAATCTGGAATGGGCCGTGGTCGTGCCCGGCGATTCGGAAGTTAGTCGGGCCGCATGGCAATTGCTCGGGGAGTTAGCGCAGCGCGGAGTGATCATTCGCGCTTGCGGCGAGGGCTGCTGGTAGTTCTCCAACTTGCGAAGCGACGACCGGTAAAAATACGCAAGACATAATGGATGGGACGTATAGAATGGCGGGGCGTGTGGAGAGTAGACAAACACTGCAAACGTTTACAGGCGGAGGGTGGCGATGAAATCGCGCAGAGAATTTGTGAAGACGGCGGCGGTGGCCGGAGCCGGAATTGCTGCGAATTTAGGGCTGGCCGGAAAAGCCTGGTCGCAAAGCACAGGTTCGGCGGCGGCGCGGATTTATCTGGATACGCGACGAACAATTGGCACGGTGGACCGGAACATTTTTGGATCGTTTCTAGAGCATTTGGGGCGCGCGATTTACGAAGGGATTTACGAGCCGGGTTCGAAGCTGGCGGACGCGAGCGGATTCCGAACCGATGTGGCGAACGAAATAAAAACGATGGGCGTGCCGATTGTGCGCTATCCGGGCGGAAATTTTGTTTCGGGATATCACTGGCTCGACGGCGTGGGACCAAAAGAGAAGCGGCCGCGGATGGTGGAGAAAGCCTGGAATTCGATTGAGACGAATCAGTTCGGATTGAATGAATTCATGGCGTGGTGCAAGACGGCCGGTACAGCCCCGCTGATGGGAATGAATTTCGGGACAGGGACGGCGGAGCAAGCGGCGGCGCTGCTGGAATATTGCAACGGGGAACGCGGCACGAAGTGGAGCGACTTGCGTCGCGAGCACGGAGTGGAAAAGCCGTACAACGTGAAGCACTGGTGCCTGGGAAATGAAATGGACGGACCGTGGCAGATCGGGCATATGACGGCAATGCAGTACGGGCAAATTGCCGCCGACGCCGGACGGCAGATGCGGGCGGTGGATCCGAACGTGAAGCTGATTGCTTGCGGTTCGAGCAGCACGTTCATGCCGACATACCTAGAATGGGATCGCGAGGTGCTGGAGCAGTGCTACGAATACGTGGATGCAATTTCGCTGCACCGGTATTACGGAAACAACGCGCGTGAGACCGGCGGTGACAGCACGAAGTACATGGCGCTGAATCTGGCGATGGAACGGCAAATCGAAGATATCGAAGCGGTGTGCGATTACGTGCAAGGGCGGAAGCGCTCGTCGAAGAAGTTGTGGCTGTCCTTCGACGAATGGAATGTGTGGTACCGCGAGACTTCCGGGGACGGGCACAAACAAGTGGCGCCACATCTGCTCGAGGAGATTTACAACCTGGAAGACGCGCTTCTGGTGGGCGGGCTGATCAATGCCTTGGTGCGTCATTCGGACCGCGTGAAGATCGCGTGCCTGGCGCAACTGGTGAACGTGATTGCGCCGATCATGACGAACGAATCGGGGTTGTACCGACAAACGATTTTTTATCCGTATGCGTGGGCGCTGCAATATGCCCGCGGCGCGGCGTTGCATCAATTCGTGGAATCGCCGACATATGAAATTGCTGGAATGGGCGCAGTGCCGTACGTGGATGCGGCGGCAACGTTCGATAAGGACAGCGGGAAGACGGCGCTCTTCGTGTTTAATCGCGATTTGACGAAGGCGCACGAAGTCGAAGTGATGTGGGAGGACTCGGCACCGGCGCGAGTGGCGGAAGCGACGGTTCTGACCGGCGACGATTTGAAGGCGTTCAATAGTTTTGAAGCGCCAAAGCGAGTTGCACCGCGTGCGTTGGAGAAGCCGGCGGTGAGCAATGGAAAAATGAAGTTTGAGGTGCCTGCACGCTCGTATTCGATGATTCAGTTGACGGCGTGAGGGCAGAAAAGAAATAGGGGCGGACTAGAGTCGCGCCCCTACACAAACCCATTTCAACTATAAAGTTAGTGAGGCCATTTGTCGGGCGGAAGCGCTTGACGAATGCTACTAATGTTTTGGAAGCCGTCTTTGATTACGGTGGAATTGACATTCGATTTGTTCACAGCGACTACAGGGCCGAAGATTGCCGGAACCGGGCGCTTGCCGTTGGAAATTGAACCGGTTGACTTCGGCGGCTGGCCGTTCGCGAGCGCTACGGCGGCTTCGGCGGCCTGCGACGCAAGCGAGGCGAGCGGCTTATAGACGGTCATCGTTTGCGTATCTTTTAGAATTCGAACAATGGCGGCGAGATCGGCATCCTGCCCGGAGACGGCTACTTTGCCGTCGAGTTTATTCTCTTCGAGCGCTTGCACGGCGCCGCCGGCGGTTCCGTCATTCGAAGCGACGATCGCCGCGATTTGACCGTGATTTTTTGCTATCACATCAGTGAGGCGAGTGTAAGCTTCGAGCGGCTTCCAGTCCGGGCACCAGATTTCCGCGACAATTTTGATGTCACCGCGATCAACGAAAGGCTGAAGCGCTTTCTTCTGACCCTCAAGCATGAGATGGGCATTGCTGTCGGTTGGCGCGCCTTCGAGCAGGACGTAGTTCCCTTTCGGAGCGACGGCAGTGAGCGAATTGGCTTGCAGCTCGCCGATGGCGACGGTGTCGACACCTACGAAGAAATCGAGGTCACTGTTGGGAATCATGCGGTCATAGGCAATGATCGGCACGTTTTTGGACTTGGCGAGTGCGACGATACGTGCGGCCTTGTCGGTATCATGCGGAACGATAACGAGCGCTTTGACGTGTTGATCTATGAGCTTTTTAGCCTGCTTGAATTGGAGATCGTCATTGCCATCGGCGTCGGCAAGTTCGACGGTTGCGCCAAGTTCCTCGGCGCGCTTTTTGAACGAGTCGAAGTCGGTCTGCCACCGCTCGATTTTTAGCGTATCGAGGAGAAAGCCGATTTTGGGCTTGGCCTGTGAACCCTGTGCGGAACTCCGCGCGGGGAAAAGACAAGGGCTACAGAGTAGGAGCAAAGCAACATACAGCCGGACCCGGGGAGAGGGAGTCATTGGCACCTCCTGCCAAGATTGAATGTGAATAAACGTTAACATCGAAAAATGGAATGAGAGGCCGAGGCGGCCTGAGAGGTGTTCAAAAGGGGATTGATTCCGCGGCCAAATGACCAAATGCTATGGAATCTCGGAGAATGTACAATTCGGGCCGCAAGGGCGGTTGGGGAAGAGGATGAGGCGGGGACAATGACGATGCGACGGTTCGGGTGGGTGGCGATTCTTGTGGCTGTGGGGGTTGGGACGGCGGCTGCTTTGACGGCCGCTGGAAGACCCGGCCTGGACGAGAAGGCGGGCGTAGTTGCGTTTAACGAAAAGTTCCGGGCGGCGCATGAGCGGATGGATACTCCGGGAATTCTAGGGATGTGGTCGGAGACGGGCGTGAGTCTGTTGCCGGAGACAGCGCCGGTCGTGGGCAAGGCGGCGGTGACAAAATTCATGACCAACGCGGTTGCGAATCTGGCGGGTTATAAGGAATTGAAAGTGGCGATGGACTTTCAGGATGTCCGTGTGTGCGGCGAATGGGCGACGGAATGGGCGATTGAACATCAGGTGATTCAACCGCCAGACGGCAAGCCGGTGATCGATCATTGGGGAAAGTTCGCATTGATTCTGCACAAGGATGCGGATGGGGTGTGGCGAGTGCAGCAGGAGATGTGGAATTCGACGCCGAAGGTGGAGTGAAGGTCAGTCTGGAATCGGACAAATTCGCGTCGAAGTGAACTCTTTGCCAGCTTTTAAATTCTCAATAATCTTCATCTGCTCTGCATAGGATGTGACGCACCACGTCTTGCGAATTTTGTCCGACAGCATGTCCTTATCGTACGGGCTCATGTCGTCGTCGGCAGGGCCTCTTCCAAATTGAGTGCCGAAGATTTGCGGTTGTTCGATCGAGCGTAGGTAGCGATCCAGCGTCGCGGCCGAGAGCCATTTGGCGGGAGCAAATCCCTTGCCGAGCGCGGTCGTAGCCAGTACGTGCGCGTAGAGATAGTCTTCCGGCTTCTGACCGTGCTGAAAAATGAAAGCTGCGTAGTAGTAGTCTTCGCCGGATTGAAGCTTGTCGTCGGCAATCAGCTGCCTTACCTGCGCTCGCCGACGCGCATCGCCCTCTGAATCGTTCCGATTCTTTTGATCTTCGTCGTAAATCTTGTGAAAAATGCTTTTCGCCGGCTGATCGTGCTGCCGGGAGTTCGTATTTGCCGCCCCGAGCGAGAGAGCCGTCAAGGCAAGCAGGACAAGAATGACCGGGCGTTGGAAACGAATCGAGTAGGTCATGTAACCCTCCACCGCGGGGCTGGATGCACCGTTCGGCTGAAAAGTGGCTGGCCAAAAGACGAAGCAGCTGCTTCAGCGGGTTATGAGAAATGGCGGGAATAGGTGGCCATGTCTTTGTCGCCGCGGCCGGAAAGATTGAGGACGACGAGATCGTCTTCCGAGAAGCGCGGGGCGCGTTCGATGAGGCCGGCGATGGCGTGGGCGGATTCGAGCGCGGGGATGATGCCTTCGGTACGGGCGAGAGTGCGAGCGGCGTCGAGCGCGGCGTCGTCAGTGACGGCGGAATATTCGGCGCGGCGCTGGTCGGCGAGCCAGGCGTGCTCGGGACCGATGGCAGGATAGTCGAGACCGGCGGAGACGGAGTGCGTTGTGGCGATCTGGCCGTCCTCGGTTTGCAGGACGTAAGTGTACGTTCCTTGCAGGATGCCGGGGCGCGCGCCAGTGAATCCTTGCGCGGCGGCGAGGCGGGCGGCGTGTTCGCCGAGGCCATTGCCGCGGCCGCCGGCTTCGATGCCGATCATTTTCACTTCGGAATCCTGCAAGAATTCGTGGAAGAGGCCGATGGCGTTCGAGCCGCCGCCGACGCAAGCCATGAGGTGCGTGGGCAAGCGCTTTTCCGCGGCAAGGATTTGCGCGCGGGCTTCGCGGCCAATGCAGGAATGAAAATCACGGACCATCGTCGGATAAGGGTGCGCGCCGAGAACGGAGCCGAGAAGATAATGCGTGGTGCGGACGTTAGTGACCCAGTCGCGCATGGCTTCGTTGATGGCGTCTTTCAGCGTGCGGCTGCCGGAATTGACGCCTACGACTTCCGCTCCGAGGATGCGCATGCGGGAGACGTTGAGGGCCTGACGCTCCATGTCCTCCGTACCCATGTAGACGACACATTCAAGGCCGAGATGCGCGGCGACGGTGGCTGTGGCTACGCCGTGCTGGCCTGCGCCGGTTTCGGCGATGATGCGCGGCTTCTTCATCTGCACGGCGAGCAATCCCTGGCCGATGGCGTTGTTGATTTTGTGCGCGCCCGTGTGGAGCAGGTCTTCGCGCTTGAGGTAAATGCGCGGGCCGCCGAGATGCCGCGTGAGACGTTCGGCGAATTGAAGCGGCGTGGGACGGCCAGCAAAATTCTTTAAAAGATCGTTGAACTTCGCCTGGAAAACCGCGTCGGATTTGGCTCGCTCGTAGACCCGCTCAAGTTCTAGCAGCGGCACCATCAGCGTTTCCGGAACGTAGCGGCCGCCATAGGGGCCGAAGCGTCCGGGGACGGAGGCAGGGATGGTGAGTTGCGAGGCCATGAAAGCATAATTGTCGCACAGGGCGGGCCACTCGGCGAAAGGCCCAAAATGGCGCATAAACTTCGGATATGATTGCGCGCTCGAGGAATGGAGGTCGAACGGTGAATACGAGGACGGTTGCACTAGACGCCGAACCGCACGGGATAGAACTAGATCTTTCCAAAACGGCCGTGATCGTAATTGACATGCAGAATGACTTCGGGTCGAAGGGTGGCATTTTTGATCGCGCAGGAATCAATATTTCGGCGATTCAAAAGTCGGTTACGCCAACTCGAAAGGCCTTGGATGATGCCCGAAACGCAGGGCTAAAAATTGTTTACCTCAAGATGGGATTCCGACCAGACCTGTCCGACCTCGGGGCAGAGAATTCGGTAAATCGCACGAGGCATCTTCATTTTGGAGTGGGCCAGGATTGCAACGCGCCGGATGGTCGCAAGAGCCGTTTTCTCATCCGCGATACGTGGAATACGGACATCGTTGATGAGCTTACACCGCGGCCGGAAGACGTCGTGCTCTACAAACATCGGTTCAGCGGATTCTTTGAAACAGACCTGCACAAAATTCTGCGCGGGTTGGGAATCACGAATCTCATCGTTACGGGATGCACGACAAGCATTTGCGTGGATTCCACGATTCGAGATGCAATGTTTCGCGATTACCGGTGCGTCCTACTGTCAGATTGCTCCGCGGAACCGATCGGAGGAGAGTTTCCGCGAAGCAACCACGAGGCGTCATTGCTGACCGTGAAAATGCTCTTGGGCTGGGTTTCCGATTGTCCGCGATTCGTTTCTGCACTAACAGCCGATGCGGCGGCGCAAACGGCTAGCTGATCGTTGCTAGGGCGCGGTTGGCGCGGGCGACTTCGGCGAAAAATTCTCGGAGTTTGCCGGAGTCTTTGGTGCCGGGGCGGGATTCGACGCCGCTGGCAACATCGACGGCGTAGGGGCGGACGGTAAGAATCGCTTCGCCGACGTTTTCCGGCGTAAGACCGCCGGCGAGAATGATTTTGTGTTTTGCCGCCGCTTTTTGCGCGATGGACCAGTCAAAGGTTTTGCCCGTGCCGCCGAATTGATCTTTTTTCGCAGCGGCATCGAGCAGAAAGTAGGACGCGCGGCGGAATCTTCTGAAATTGGACATGGAAAAGCTGGGGCCGACGCGAAAAGCTTTGCTGACGGGCAGATCGTCCTCAAGGCAGTTGAGCTGCTTCGGCGTTTCGTCTCCATGTAGCTGGACGCTGGTTAGTTGTAGCGCGTGGACAAGATACAGGATGACTTCGGGCTTCCAATTGACAAAGACGCCGACGGCTTCGGTGGTCAGAGCCATTTTGCGGCGAATGTTCCAGGCCTCGGCGGGGGTGACGGCGCGCGGAGATCTTTCGTAAAAATTGAGGCCAATGGCCCAGGCGCCAAGCTTCTCCGCGAGGCGTGCGTCCTGCGCGCGAGTGATGCCGCAGATTTTGACGAGCGCTGTCATTATTTTCCGAGCAGCGAAGAAAGGACGGCGGAGGGGTCGGGCGCGAGCATGAGACTCGTGCCAATCAGGAACGCGTCGTAGCCGGCGTCACGGAGCTTGAGAAGTTCGGCGTTGGTGCCGATGCCGGATTCACTGACCGCGATGCAGTCGTCGGGAATTTTGTCGATGAGCTCGAACGAAGTTTCGACGCGGACATCGAGCGTTTTGAGATTGCGATTGTTGACGCCGATGATTTTTGCGCCAACCGCGAGCGCACGGTCGAGCTCGGCGGACGTGTGAACTTCGACCAGCGGTTCCATTTTCAATTCGCGGCCGAGGGCGAGCAGCTCTTCCAGCTGTCGGTCAGCGAGCGCGGCAACAATTAATAAAAAACTGTCGGCGTCGTTCGCGCGCGTTTCCCAAATCTGCCACGGATCAAAAATAAAATCTTTACGAAGAACGGGAATCTCGATCGATTTGCGAGCGTCGCGAAGATTCTTGAGCGTGCCGCGGAAGAACTCCCCTTCGGTCAGAACGGAGAGCGCGGCCGCGCCGGCAGATTCGAGCGACGTGGCGAGATCGATAGGATCGAACGGCTCGCGAAGGACGCCACGGGAAGGAGACGCGGGCTTCAGTTCAGCTAAGACGTTCAACCCAGGGCGCGTGAGTGCTGCGGAAAAATCGCGCAAGGGCGCGGCCGCGGCGACGCCATATTTCAGGGCGGTTTCGGGCAAAACCTTCTTGCGATGCTCGACTTCAATCCGGCGCGCTTCGAGAATGCGGTCGAGGACGGTTCCAGTGGGAACAGGAGTGTGCATGAGTGTGAGTTATCATGCTAAGGAGTGGCGCAACGAGAGTCAAACGGGCAAGAGTCGTCAGTCATCAGTTTTCAGTCGTCAGTTTCGGAAAGAATCCAGGGCGGGCAGATGGTTAAATACAGCGAGCAGTACGGAAAATTGCTGGAGGAGATTGCGAAAGAGGCGGACGCGATTGCGCTGAAATATTTTCGGACCGCGGATCTGCAGATTGAAAAGAAGCGCGACGGCTCGCGCGTGACGCAGGCCGACAAGGCAGTTGAGGCGATGGCGCGTCAGCGCGTGGCGGCGAGCGGTTTACCTCTGGATGTGCTCGGCGAGGAGATGGGTGGGAGCGGCGCGAATGCTCCGGCCGGCGCACGGGCGCGAATGATAATTGATCCGATTGATGGCACCGAGGAGTTTTCGCGGGGAATTCCCACGTTCGGCACGTTGATGGGAATCGAGAAGGAGGGAGAAATTGTTGCCGCATTTGTAAGCGCGCCCGGCTTGCATTCACGGTGGTGGGCGTACAAAGGCGAAGGCGGGTATCGCGACGGAGTGAGACTGCACGTTTCGGGCACGGCGACGCTGGCGAAATCCATGGTATTCAGCACAGGGACCGGGCCGAGCAAGGATTCGTCCGACCAGGCACGGATCCGAAAATATCTGGATGCGTCACGAAACAGCCGGTCATTTGGCGGATTCTGGCAGCACATGCTGGTGGCGGAAGGCGCGGTGGAGGCGGCACTGGATTGGACATCGAAGCCGTGGGATCTGGCGCCGCTGATCTTAATTGTCGAAGAGGCGGGCGGGAAATCGACGACGATCGACGGAAAACGAACAATTTATGAAGGCAGTTTGTTGAGCACGAATGGCAAGATTCACGACGAAGTGATGGCGCTGTTGAAATAGAGGAAAGCTGTGTTCGTAGCGAAGCGAGTGTACGACGCGGCGGCGAAAGACGACGGTTACCGAGTGCTGGTGGACCGATTGTGGCCGCGAGGATTGACGAAAGCCAAAGCGAACGTGGATCTCTGGCTGAAAGAAGTGGCGCCGAGCACGGCGCTGCGAAAATGGTTTGGACACGAACCCGAAAAGTGGCTCGACTTTCAGAAACGGTATCAGGCTGAACTGAAGGATGCCGGCGCGGCAATCGCCCGGCTGCGCGAATTGGAAAAGAACCACAAGAAAGTCACACTGCTCTATGGAGCGAAGAGCGACGAACGCAACCAGGCCGTGGCGCTGTTGCGAGTATTGCAAAAACCCTGAACCCGAGCTTTGGTTACGGCGAGGCGCTTTAATAAGTCTGAATGCTGTTCCAATTAGGTTGTTCGGCGCCGCACCATCGTGGCCTAACCTAGGTGACAGAAACTTTTGAATGTAGCGGAGACCCAGATGAACATCCAAACACAGGCCGCAAAAGCTGAACAATTCCGAAAACTACATCACGGCCCGAAACTGCTTTTGCTGGCGAACGCGTGGGACGTAGCCAGCGCGCGAATTCTGGAAGAAGCCGGACACGCTGCCATCGCGACAACTAGCGCAGGAATCGCCTATTCGCTTGGTTACGCGGACGGGCAAAACATTTCGCGCGATGAGATGCTCTCGATGGTGAGCCGGATTGCGCGGGCGGTACGCGTTCCGGTGACCGCCGATTTGGAAGCAGGCTATGGCACGACGCCGAAAGCAATGGCGGAAACGGTGACGGCTGCGATCGAAGCAGGCGCAATCGGAATGAATCTCGAGGACCTATCCGGCAACGACAAGCAACCGCTTGTAGATCTGCCGTTGCAAATTGAAAAGATTCAGGCGATTCGAAAGACTGCGGCGGCTCTGGGAGTTCCGCTTGTGCTGAATGCGCGGACAGATATTTATCTGGCGACAATCGGACCAGAGACGACGCGACTTGACCGGACCGTCGAGCGATTGCGAGCGTATCGCAAGGCTGGCGCGGATTGTGTATTTGCGCCAGGGCTGACCGATCTCGAGACGATCGCGAAACTTGTGAAAGCAGTCGATGCTCCACTGAATATTCTGGCACTTGCGGCTGGCCCGCCGATTGCGGAACTGGAACGAGCCGGCGTGGCTCGCGTGAGCACAGGTTCCGGCATCATGCGCGCGGCGATGGGACTTACACAGCGCATTGCCAAAGAGATGATCGCCGAGCGGTCTTGCCAATCCATGTTTGCCGGCGCAACTCCGTTCGTTGATTTGAAACGCATGATGACGCGCGAACGGTCTTAGGCTCATGGCGCAAGCAGATTCGCGATTGCGCGTCTTGAACGAAGAAATCGTTGCGTGCTGCAAATGCGCGCGGCTGGTGACGTATCGCGAAGAAGTTGCGCGGGTGAAGCGGCGTGCGTTTCGCGAATGGGAATACTGGGGCAAAGCGGTGCCGGGATTTGGCGATCCGCGGGCGCAGCTCTTTATTTTGGGGCTGGCTCCGGCGGCGCATGGAGCAAATCGTACCGGGCGTGTATTCACTGGCGATCGCAGTGGCGACTTTTTGTACGCGGCGCTGCACAACGCGGGATTCGCGAATCAGCCTGCCTCCCTTCACCGCGATGACGGGTTGAAGCTGAGCAAGGCATATATCGCCGCGGCGGTGCGGTGCGCTCCGCCGGCAAATAAGCCGGAGCTTTCGGAGATTCTAAATTGCCGGCCCTATCTGGAAAGAGAGCTGGAGATTTTGCGGCCACGCGTGGTGTTAGCGCTGGGGAAAATTGCCTGGGACGCGTATCTGGAAGTTTTGAAGCAGGAAGGCAAGATTACTTCGCGCGCAAAATTCGTTTTTGGACACGGCGCGGAAGCTCGGCCGGCGAGCGATGGGCCGCTCCTGCTTGGCGTCTATCATCCGAGCCAGCAGAATACGCAGACGGGCAAAGTGACGGCGGCGATGTATGCGAAGGTGCTGAACCGGATCGCGCGAATCCTCGCTCAAAAATGAATAGACGAAGTCTGTTTACTGGCGGCTTTGGCTGGCGTGCATGACGGTCTTAGCTGACAGTTGCGGAACCTTCTATCGAGTGGCCGAAAATATCCCCCTCGTAAGCCATTAAGAATAAAAGAAGTTAGGCGTCTGCCGGAAATGGCCGACGGCGATTGGCGTGCTCTCTCCTTCCGGGACGGGGAGAAGGAACGACCAATGAGAGCACTCAGAAGACTGTTTTTGATGGGCATGGCAATTGGAATGACGGGCATCAGCGCGAAAGCACAGGCCCAACAACCGGAAGACGACAGGCCGCCGGTTATATCGCGCGACACGGTGGGCGGAACCGCGCCGACACCTGGACCATCGGCGGGGCCGACACAGCCGGCAGACGGTTCGCGGCATGGATTGCCACTCGAAACATTCGCGGTAGTTCCGGGCACGCGCGTTCTGGTGCGCCTCGAAGACGAGTTGAGCACCGGTGACTGCAAGAACAATTTCAAATTCAAGGTGCGTACGATGGAACCGCTCGAGGCCGGCAGTGGATTCTATCTACCGAGTGGTGCAGAGATTCACGCGCACGTGAGCCGCGTCGAACCAGCCAATATTACCGGACACGCAAAGCTGTGGCTGGTGTTCGACGAAATTAAGACGCGATTTGGCGTGTTGCCGATAGTGGCGGATGTGGTGGACGTGCCGGGGGATCACAGCGTGAAGTCGGGCCCGGGCTCCGAAGGATTGATTGAAGGGAAGAAGAGCACGCAGCAAGCAGCGGGAGAAGCGGCGGCGGAAGGCGCAGCGATGGGCGCGGTGCGTGGCGTAAAGGATAAGAATGCGAAGGAAGCCGTTGCTAAGGCGGCGGAATCGGCACTGGCAGCGTACTTGATGGAAAGCGGACGGGGGCACGAAATTGTTTTGCCGAAGGGCGCGAAGCTGGAGCTGGAATTGGAGCGTGCTCTCTATTTGGTGAGGGAGTAGACGCTCACGGAGAAATGCGCCCGCCTCGGAAGGTGGCCGCCACATAGCTCGTGCCAAGCACAACGGGCTAAAGAGCTAAGCTACACAAGCACGAGCACGGGGCCGGGACAGGCACATCCGTGCCCCGACAGATTTTCATCTAATCTCAAAATAGTCCGGACACCGTCGCTACAAAGCGAATCCGTGTGTGCAGACCGCTCTGAATCTGCCAAAATAAGGGCGACAGCCCAGGAAGAGGGTCTTGGATGACCGAGGATAAGAAGGCGGCGGTGCGCGCGGTGGAAACAGGAGAGCGAAAGGACCGCGTGCTGATCGTTGAAGACGAAGAGAATGCGCGCAAAGGGTACGAGCAGCTACTGCAACGCTGGGGCTGTGAAGTGCTCAGTGTAGGCACGGCGGAAGACGCGCTGGCGAAATTCGCCGGCTTTCAGCCGGACGCGTTGATTGCCGACGTGGAGTTGCCCGGCATGAACGGACTGGACCTGCTCAAACAACTTGGGCTGGAGCTGACGGACGTTCCCGCAATTATCATCACAGGAAAAGGAAGCGAAGAGCGCGCAGTGGCGGCGATCGAAGCGGGCGCGTTCTGGTACATAGAAAAGCCGTTAAAAGGGCCTGTACTGCGCGCGTTGCTGGATCGCGCCTTGAGCAAGGCGCGCGATGCGCGTCAGCTGGCCGTGCTGCAAAGGCAATTGCGCGAGTCGGGGCGTCTGGGCGACCTCGTGGGCGGTTCGAAGCCGATGCAGGACGTGATGCGAATTATCGAGATGGCCGCGCCGAGTTCGGCTTCGGTGTTAATTACAGGCGAGACGGGTTCGGGAAAAGAAATTGTGGCGCGGACACTGCACAAGCTTTCGCCGCGTGCGGGCGGGCCATTCGTAGCCATCAATTGCTCCGCGATTCCGGAAAGCTTGATGGAGAGTGAAATTTTCGGGCATGAGCGTGGTGCGTTTACGGGTGCGGCGGAGCGCCGCATTGGGTGCTTCGAGCTGGCGGACGGGGGAACGCTGCTGCTCGATGAGATCGGCGAGATGCCGGCGCCGACGCAGGCGAAACTATTGCGTGTACTGGAAGACCGCAAAGTGCGGCGGCTCGGCAGTAAGGTGGAAACTCCCGTCGATGTGCGCGTGCTGGCGGCCACGAACAAAGATCCAGAGCAAGCCGTTTCAAGCGGGCAGCTGCGACAGGATTTGTACTTTCGGCTGAACGTCTTTCACGTGACGCTCCCGCCGCTGCGCGATCACAAGGAAGATATTCCCCTCTTGGTCGAATACATACTGCGCGACGTCAATGCCAAACACGGAAAGAGCGTGCGCGGAGTCGGCGCAGAAGTGATGGACATTTTTATGAGCCACACGTGGCCGGGAAATATTCGCGAACTGCGCAACGTGCTGGAGCGGTCCGCGATTATGTGCGAGAAGGATTTGATTTCACGCTCAAGCTTGCCGGGGGAATTCGGCAAGACTACAGCCAAAAACACCGGCGACCTCGGCGGCGTAAAATTCCCGATCGGGACGACCGTGGAAGCGATGGAGCGCGAACTGATTCTGCAGACGCTTGCGGCGACGAACAACAACAAGACACGCGCGGCGGAATTGCTGGGCATCAGCTTGAAGACACTACACAACAAATTGAAGGAATACGGCGGCGCCAACGCCGACGGGGAGTAGGAACCCGCGATGCAGCTGCGGCTGCGCACGAAACTTACGCTGGTGATGACGGGGCTGGTGTTCCTCGTCGTGGTGGTCCTATCCGGAGTGTATTTCGCCAGGCTGACCGGCCAGGTGATTCAAGAAACTTACAATCGAGCGAATGAACTGACCCAACAGGTGTTCGCGCAGGCCAAGCGCTCGCTTGCGGACGCTAGGCAAAGCGGCATGCAAGCGGCTTCCGATTTGCCAGACGACCGCCGCGACTACGTGCGGCAGGCATTCGAACGCAACGAAGGGCTTTCCGAGGAATTGCAGGCGCCGCTCGGCGCGAACGCCTGGATGTACGACGTGATGATCGTCGACAAATACGGAATGGTATTGGCGTCGAGCGATCCGCAGATGCCGGGAACAACCGTCGCGCCGCGGCCGCTGT
>DATLVG010000092.1:0-9557 GCA_035577625.1 Candidatus Dormiibacterota bacterium | reverse complement strand
CTAATTGAAAAGCTGGAGGCGGGCGGCGCGCTGGAACGCGGCGAGGCGGAAGCATTGATGGAACAAGTGCTCAGCGGCCGGACGGATACGCCCGCGATTGCGCGGATGTTGACGGCCTTGAATGCGCGACCGTATCGCGCTACGGAACTGGCGGCATTCGCGCGCGTGATGCGGCGACACGCGGCGCGCGTATTTGCAGAGGGTGAGACCCCTCCGGTAAATATGGTCGACACATGCGGGACGGGCGGCGACAGAGCGCAGACATTCAATATTTCGACAGCGGCGGCCATCGTCGCGGCCGCGGCCGGAGCGCGCGTGGCGAAACACGGGAATCGTGCGGCAAGTTCGTTGAGCGGTTCGGCGGATGTACTTGAATCGCTCGGCGTGCAAATTGACTTGCCGTTTGTGGAGACTGGAAGAGCCATTCGCACGATTGGCATTGGCTTCTTGTTCGCGCAGGCGGCGCACACGGCAACACGGCATGCGATGCCGGCGCGAAAGCAGATGGGCGTGCGAACTGTTTTTAACTTGCTTGGGCCGCTGACGAATCCAGCGGGAGCGCAAGCGCAAGTGCTGGGAGTTTTCTCTGCCGATGTTCTGGAATTGGTCGCGGAAACCTTGCGCGAGCTTGGCACAGAAAGGGCGATGGTGCTCCACGGGACGGGCGGCTTGGACGAGATTTCGCTGGCCGGGCCGACGCAGATCGTGGAACTGAAAGATGGTGCACTGCGGCGGTATGAAGTGACGCCGGAAGATTTTGGTTTGAAGGGCGCACCGTTGGGGGAAATTCGCGGCGGAGCGGCAGCCGAAAACGCCTCATTGATTCGCAGATTGTTCGAAGGAGAGCGCGGCGCAGGCCACAACATCGTCGCGGTCAATGCGGGTGCGGCACTGATGGTGACAGGGATCGCAAAAACGTTGCGCGAGGGCACAGATATGGCGGGAGAATCGCTGCGAAGCGGCGCGGCCAACAAGAAATTGGAAGAGATGATCGAGTTTGGCAGAAAAAGCACAAGCAAAACGTAATTATGGTTTGCTCGGCGATTCAAGCGCTTCGTCGATGGCAATATAGGTTACAACGCCAGCTGCGCCGATTATGAAGTACAGGAAACCTCTGGGTTCGTGACCACTTGGGCCTGTGGCTTTGCGCCCGGGAAATGCGGATGCAGCAGGCGAAGTGGGAATATCCACATCACGCGGGTCGAGAACGAACCGATACGCCGAGCCTTCTGGAATAATTTTGGACTCGCCCTTGTATGAGAATTGCAGCGGACCGCGGGTAGCGCGAATGTCAATCTCTTTTGGACCGGCAACAGAGATTTGGGCCACGGTGGGCTGATCGGACGCGGGCCGAATGTGAGCCTGTGCTACTTCCACGTCCATCGCGTCTATTTTGACGGAGGAAAAAACGAGGGTGCCGGCGACGAGTTGCGCCAGCGTACCGCCAGAAGCGGCATGCAATTTCAAGTTGCTGTGCCCCGCGAGATAAAACTGTGCTGCACCGGCGCGAACACGAACGAGTCCGGTGGCCGTTGTCGTGAAGTAATCGCCGTCAAACACGGTAGCTCCGGCAGAAACACCGCTGCTGTTGATGTTAGCGCCGGCCGATTGGGTCACGACGCCAAGTGGAGAAGAGCCTGTGGCTCGCGCGGAAGGTTCTCCCGCAGCGATGGCAAACACCAGCAAGATGGAAAGAAGGGGCCGAGCCATAAATCTACCTGCTTTCAGCGACCTGGCTTCCAGCTTAGGAATAGAAAACGAGGGGCGGCATGGTACTTTGCGAAGCAGTTGTTGGCGACTACTGCACATTAAAACCTGTACCGAAGGACAGGCGATGACGGCGATGAAACGGATGAGAATTCTGCGAGCAGCTGCAGCGACGATTGCGCTGATGACGGCGGCGCCAGGCGTTCCGGCCAAAGCCCAGAAGCCGTCTGCGGCTGATGCAGCGACAGCAGTACGCCAATACAGGCAGCAAAATGAAGACCGCATCGTGCGCGAGCTGCGTGAGTTTTTGTCGATACCGAACGTGGCAAGCGATACGGCGAACATTCAGAGAAATGCTGACCGTCTTCGGGTGATGCTGGAAGCGCGCGGGATTGAAACGCATCTGCTTTCGATTGAAGGGCGCGGGCCGGTGGTGTTTGGAAAATTGGAGACACCTGGGGCGAAGCGGACGGTGATTTTTTACGCGCACTACGATGGGCAGCCCGTCGACGCGGCGGCATGGTCGGACAAAGCGCCGTTCGAACCGATTTTGTACGACAACGCGATGGAGGCGGGTGGGAAACGGATTCCGTTCCCTGCGCCGTCTGGCGTCTCACATTACAAAGAGGAATGGCGAATTTATGCGCGGTCGGCGTCCGACGACAAATCGCCGATCGTGGCGTTGCTTGCGGCGCTGGACGCGCTGAACGAGAAGAAGATTCCGCTGAGTGTGAATCTGAAGGTGATCTTCGAAGGCGAAGAAGAAGCCGGTTCGGAGCATTTGCAGCAAACCTTGGAATTGCACAAGAATTTGCTCGCAGGCGATGTGTTGCTCACCGGCGATGGTCCGGTGCATCAGAACGGGCGGCCCTTGATTTTTTTTGGAAACCGCGGAGTGATTGGAGTGGATGTAACGGTATATGGGCCGGTTCGCGCATTACACAGCGGCCACTATGGTAATTGGGCGCCGAACCCGGCGCTGGAGTTATCGCGATTGCTGGCGGCGATGAAAGACGAAAACGGAAGGGTCAAGATTCCCGGTTATTACGACGATGTGACGCCGCTCGGTGAAGCGGAGCAAAAGGCTTTGGCCGAACTGCCGGACTACGACGCGGAACTGGAAAAAGAATTGGGAATTGCGAAGCCGGACGGCGGCGGAAAGAAACTGGCGCAATTGATTATGGAGCCGTCGCTGAATATTCGCGGATTTCGCAGCGCCTACGTTGGCGAGCAGGCGCAGAACGTGGTACCGGACCGCGCGGAGGCGTCGCTCGATGCGCGACTGGTGAAAGGGGAAGATCCAAAGGAGAAGTCGCGGCAGATTTTGGAGTTTATTCGCCAGGAGGGATTTTTTGTGACGGACCGCGAGCCAACCATCGAGGAGCGGCGCTCGCACGCGAAAGTAGCTAAAGTCATTGACCAAGGCGGGTATCGCGCTTCGCGGACGCGAATGGATTTGCCGGTGTCGAAAGCAATTGTCGCGGTGATGAAGGGCGCGGGCGGCGACGTAGTGGTTGCTCCGACGCTCGGCGGGAGTGTTCCGATGTATGTGTTCGAAGATTTGGGATTGCCCTGGGTCGGCGTACCGATCGTGAACTACGACAATCATCAGCACAGCTCGGACGAGAATTTACGGCTGGGGCAATTTTGGCGCGGGATGGAAACGTATGGGGCGCTGCTGGCGGGATTGAATTGGTAAGTGGTGTTTAGGTACGCCGGAGTTAGCGGGTGGCACACGCGGCGCGTCCGCCGAAAGCGATGTAGATCAGCTGTTTTGTTCCGGCTTCCCTGAACCGCTTCTTTTCGTCATTTTTGTCAGCGACGCTCAGCTGAATTGAGAATTTTTCCGGTTCTACGCGCCAGAGTTTCAACTGAGCTTTCTCAAAGCCAGGAAGGGCCCATTTTTCGTAGCGCTCATCGACTGCTTTCTTCAGATCGTCCGCAGAAATCTCCTTGTCGTAGAGCGCAGTCATTCCATACACGCAATGGTGATTTGAATCGATAATCAATTGCTTGGGGAAAACAGTTGCGGCCACATTGTATGACCACAACTGTGAGCAATCTGAGAATTTGCAAGTCAGAAGTTTTGGGTTCGGCAAAACGATCGGGTTGCTGTCTTCTTTCGCCGGTTGAGAAATCGGCAAGAAAAACACGAAAACCATTGCGGCAAGAATTTTCCTCATCGTGCCTCCTAGCAAGCTCCGGAGCAGGGTCGAACGAATTTTACTTGCGATTGTTACAGAGAAAGGAAGTTTTTGAGGAGTTGCTTGCCGAAAGTGGTCAGGACGGATTCGGGGTGGAATTGGACGCCTTCGAGCTTGTACTTCTTGTGACGGACTCCCATGATGATGCCGTCGTCGGTCTGCGCGGTGACGGATAGTTCGCGCGGAATGGATTTGCGCTCGACGATTAGCGAGTGATAACGAGTTGCCGTAAACGGCTCAGGCAGTTTTTTGAAAACGCCCTTGCCGTCGTGATAGATCTCGCTGGTCTTGCCATGAAAAAGTTTTGGCGCACGAATGATCTTTCCGCCGAAAGCCGCGCCGATTGCTTGATGACCGAGACAGACGCCTAAAATGGGGAACTTACCTGCAAGCTTTTGCACGAGCTCCACGGAGACGCCCGCTTCCTGCGGCGTGCAGGGGCCAGGCGAAATGATGATCGCTTCGGGTTTGCGCTGAGCGATATGTTCAACCGAAATTTTGTCGTTGCGATGAACCTCGACCGTACAACCAAATTCGCCGAGATACTGCGCGAGGTTATAGGTGAAGGAATCGTAGTTGTCGAGCAGAAGAATCATGTCCGCAGAAACTCTCGCGAATTCAGTCTACCGCTTCGCATGGGCTGCTTCCAGCGCGCGCACGAGGGCTTTGGATTTGTTGACGCTTTCTTCGTATTCGCCAGTAGGCGTCGAGTCGGCGACGATGCCGCCGCCCGCCTGAATGTGCGCGACACCGTTCTTGATAACCATCGTGCGAAGGGCAATACACGAATCGAGATTGCCAGCGAAGTCGAGATAGAGGATTCCGCCGGCATAAATGCCGCGACGCGTTTTCTCCAACTCTTCGATAATTTCCATCGCGCGGACTTTCGGCGCTCCGGAAACAGTGCCCGCCGGGAAGCACGCCATCAGTGCGTCGAAACAATCGACGTCTTCGCGCAACGTGCCGCGCAGACTCGAAACGAGATGCATGACATGTGAATAGCGCTCGACAGTCATCAGTTTTTCAACGCGCACGCTGCCGTATTCGCAAACGCGGCCGAGGTCGTTGCGGCCCAGGTCTACGAGCATGATGTGCTCGGCGCGTTCCTTTTCGTCGGCAAGCATTTCGCGTTCGAGGCGCTGATCGTCGGCTTCGTCCTTGCCGCGCCACCGCGTCCCAGCGATTGGGCGGTAAAAAACGTCACGTCCCTGCACCTTGACGAGCATTTCCGGCGAACTGCCCACAACGGCAACATCGTTCATTTGCAAATAGAAAAGATACGGCGACGGATTCAGCGCGCGAAGCTGCCGGTAGATTTCGAACGGCGGAGCCTTTGTCTTTGCCGAAAAGCGCTGGCTGATTACAACCTGAAAAATATCTCCGGCGCGAATATATTCCTTGGCTTTGCGGACGGCCGCAAGATAGGCGGGCTTCGCGAAATTCGAAGCGATCTTTAGGTTTCCGGCTTTTCCCGATTTCGATGACTTTTTCGGGGCTTCTTCCGCCACGGGTTCGGCAAGCAGTTTGCGCGTTCGATGAATTTCGCGAACGGCCGCGTCGTATTTTGCGCGCAGAGTACCGGGTCCTTCCGCAAAAACGTTCCGCACGATCCACAGACGATGCTGTACGTGATCGAACGCGATGAGCCCGTGATAAAACATGAGCATCGCGTCGAACAGGCCGATTTCGTCGCGCAAACGCTTGGGCAACCGCTCGATAAGACGCACCATGTCGTAACTGAAATAGCCGATCGCGCCGGCAACCAGCGGCGGCAATCCAGGCAGACGTACTGGCTTAAAACGCTCGATGCGCGCCCGCAAGAACGTAACAGGGTCTTTTTCTTCCCAAACAATCCGGTCGTGGCTTTCCAGGACGCACGCACCGTTTGCGTAACGAAAAACTTCTTCGGGATTCGCGCCGGCAAAAGTGTAACGGGCGATTTTTTCGCCGCCTTCGACGCTTTCTAGAAGAAACGAATGTCTCGCGCCTTGCGCGATGCGAAGATAGGCGCTGACCGGCGTCAACAAATCGGCCGAGAAAACATCGTAAACAGGAATGAGGTTGCCCTGTTTCGAAAGGCGCTGAAACTCGGCGAAGGAAGGTTGAATCATCGGACCCGGGACCTTAGCGATGTGACAGTTTACACGAGAACGGAGCGCGCGGTCTGTGGGTCTCGGCTACCGAGTTTTTTGCTCACTGCGCAATGCAGCCAAAACGGCTCTTTGCATCGCGGGTTCCGGCGCCTTCGTTTTGGTCCAGATTTCCCATTGAGCAAAACCCTGCGCCAGGAACATGTCGAGGCCGGAAACGGTGGCGATTCCTTTTTTACCGGCAAGTTTCAGAAGCTTGGTTTCGAGCGGGCGGTAAATTAGATCCATCACGAGATCGCACCGAAGCTCTTGCTCCGTGAGCGGCGAAGCGCTTTCGTTGGGGTCCATGCCAACCGGCGTCGCATTCAAAATCGCGGCGAAATTTTGTGACCGCAGCATCCGTCGTGGAATAGCCTCGCCGCCAACGGCGCGAGAGAGTTCCTTCGCAGCGGCTTCCCGGCGCGCGCAAACGAAAACTTCCGCGCCCGATCGCGCCAGCGCAAACGCGGCGGCGCGAGCAGATCCACCAGCGCCAAACACCAAAACGCGGCTGCCTCGAAGCGCCATCTTGCTTTTCAGTGCGCGCAAGACGCCGACGTAGTCGGTATTTGAGCCGTACAGCGACCCGTCGCGGCGCACGGTAACCGTATTCACCGCTCCGATTTCGGCGGCAAGCGGTTCACAGTCTTTCAGATACTTGAGGATGGTTTGTTTGTGTGGAATCGTAACGCTGAATCCGCGAATCCCAAATTCCGGAATCGCACCGAGAAAATCCTTCAAATCATGAACCAGGAACGGCAGGTACACGGCGTCGCGTTTGCGCGCAACATAGCCGGTGTTGTGCATCAGCGGTGAAAGCGAATGCCGGATCGGATCACCAATCACACCATACACTTCCGTGTGGTGCGTCAACGAGTGTGCCCGGTAGAGATACTTCAAATCATGCAGGCTGACTTGTCCCGGCGCAGTCGCGGGGCCAATCGGCGCGTAAGCAAGAGCGCTGCCTTCGCGAAGAGCCAGCAACCGCCCGGGCAATCCGGCTTCCCCCATGGGCACCGCGACGAAGCACCGCGAAGCTCGCGCAAGGTGCAGTAAACGCACGCTGTCGTCGATCGTTCGTGCAGCCGCAGCGATCTTCACGGCATCTACTTCACCACATTCGGGACACGACACTGCGCGCGGCAGTTTTGGCGTGCGCTCGAAATCATGCATCGAAAGCAAAATTCGAGCCGGCACGGCGTACTCACGAATGGACTGATCCGGCAGCTCGCGCTCAGTCTCCACTTCCACGTCGCACCATGTGCAACCGGCTCGCCGCGCTTCCATCAGCCAGAAAAGTTCCGCCTGAATATCCCCGTTAA
The DNA here is from genome assembly GCA_035577625.1 of Candidatus Dormiibacterota bacterium. Lineage (GTDB taxonomy): Bacteria > Acidobacteriota > Terriglobia > Acidiferrales > UBA7541 > Acidiferrum. Next base: position 2,195 of record DATLVG010000092.1, on the reverse strand, counting down.
GTTTCCCGCCGGCCACCTTCCGGCGGCAAGTGGCGAGGAATGTCGCGGAGCGAAATCGCTGCCTGGTGAGCCAACGAAGCAGCTTCCGCCGCTCCGCATCACTTTTCAGCCAATCCAGGCGCAACTCGATGGTGGGAGTTTCCTTCAATCCAGCCCGGACCTGGCGCGCCATTTCCCCGGCCGTCTCGGCGGCGGCCACGGCGCAAATACGGTTTTCACGTGTCCCAAAAGGGCTTGGGTGCAGTCTCGTCGGCGGCATTTTATTGAAAACATGAGATGTAGCATGCCGTATCAAATGTGTAAAGCACCCATACCCTATTTCTTGACCCACACAGCCTTGGATTGCTAACTTCGCTGAGTGGAGTCCCCACATGCCCTAGAGGGCGTGTCGAAGGAGTTTGCGATGCTCGCAAAATCAGCCAAATTGTGCCTCGCCCTGCTCTTGGGAGCGGGAGTTAGCGCCGCACAGCGATCCGAAGCGATGCAGAAGGTGAACCAGCCGAGTGCCACGCAGATCAACTGCGCTGGCTTCTTCACCGACCAAAAAGTCGGTGGAGACACTTTTCTGGTTTCCGGCGAAGAGTCCAGCCTCAAGCTAACGTGGACGGCGGGCGAGTATGTCCACGTCAACCGCGGCATGAATCAGGGCGTCAAGGAAGGCGACCTGTATACGGTGACGCGCGCAGAGAGCGATGCAAACAAAGTGATGTGGTTCAAATGGCAGCCAAAGCTGCTGAAGGCCATGGGATCGCCTTATTTGGATCTCGGCCAGGTGAAGATCGTCAGCGTGCAGCCCAAAGTTTCCGTCGCGCAGGTGACTTTTGCTTGCGGGACGATGCAGCGCGGCGACATTTTGATTCCCTACCAACCGCGTCCGGTTGGACCCTTTAAAGACGCAGCCAAGTTTGACATTTTCGCTCCGGTCAGCGGTAAGCCAGTCGCGATGGTCGTCGTTGGAAAGGACTGGGCGCAGGCAGCCGGCGAAGGCGGCACGGTCTACGTAAACCTCGGCACCGTGCAGGGCGTCAAGCTCGGCGATTATTTCCGGATCTTCCGCTACCAGGGAACGCGCGCAGAAACGGCGCCGACCGAAAAAGACTATCAATACAAGCTTTTCGGCTACGGCAGCGCCCCGCAGCGGTATGAATGGAACGACTTGCCGCGCGAAGTTCTCGGTGAGGGCATCGTGCTTTCCGCGACGAAAAACTCGTCCACCGTGCTGATTACTTTTGCCCGCAAAGAAATGTATGCCGGGGATTACGTCGAAATCGAATAATCCTAAATCCATCCGAGATTGAGAAAGCCCGCCTCGACACGCTCCGAGGCGGGCTTTTTTCCTTTTGCTCGCCTACTCCCCGCGCTGAAATTCTTCGCTTTCCGAGATAACTACGCACGTAAAGCCCTGGATAGCCACATCGTCTGTCCGCCATGCATCTAAGGAGAATCCGGCCTTACGACAGGTTTCCGCCAGGAACTGCTCGCGGTTCAGTTTGTGTTCGACGGCCACCTGCGGGAGCAGCAATCCACGCCGGCCGTCCTTACTAACGATCAGGCCATGCCTGCCAAGCTCAATCTCTGGAACGAGAAGAGGCGCGGGCCGCGAAAGTAGCGAAAGCTCAACTCCGAGCGCGCTCAGTTCTTCCTCGCTTAACGGCGGAAATCGCGGATCACGCAGGGCCGCGCCAGACGCACAATGTACTATGCTCGCGCTCAACGGTTCGCTCGTTTCCACAACGCCGATGCATCCGCGCAATTTTCCCTGGACATGGACCGTCACGAAGACTCCGCAGGCGACGCCAAACGTTTCTCGTTGAGGTACTTCGGGAGCCGCGGAGCGCAGGACTGCGGATCGGACCGATTCACGAGCATAGACAATTAGCGCGCGGCGATCTTCCGCAGAAAACAGAAGTTCAGGAAGGGACGGCATCCTTTGCTTTTTCAGGCATTGGCTCGACCTGCTGGTTCAAGCGCAGCTTGCGGCGCTGCTTGATGCGATCATCCAACTGCCCCCAGAACCGCTGAAAATACTGTGCGGCCGAGACCAGCGCGCTGACCACCACAAGCCAAAGCAGTATTTGGGCAAGCAGCCGGAGCGAAGGATGGCGCGCGGTGCCAATCAGCACGGCCACCGCGCAAACTTGCAACACCATCTTCGTTTTGCCAAGCGCCGACGCCGCAATCGTAAATCCCTCCGC
>DATLVG010000091.1:0-5423 GCA_035577625.1 Candidatus Dormiibacterota bacterium | reverse complement strand
GAACTCGGCCTCATCGCGGATAACCTCAATCGCGCCGTGTCCAAAGTCTCCAAGGCGACGAGCAATCAGGAAGCGAACGATGCCTTGCAGCGCAGCATTACGGACCTGTTGGCGGTCATCAATCAGGTCGCGCGCGGCGATTTGGCACAGCGCGGTAAAGTGACCAACGACGCGCTCGGCAATGTCACCGACTCCATCAACTACATGCTCGACAACTTCACCAAGGTTCTTGAGCGCGTTCGCAAGGCCGCGATGGAAGTCACCGCGTGCTCGAACAACATTCTTGTTGCCGCAGACGAAATGCAGGCCGGCGCAACCCAACAGGACCAGGAAATCACGAATACGTCGAGCGCCGTGGAAGAACTTACGGTTTCGATGAAACAGGTTTCGAACAACGCCGAAGCGAGCGCCGAAGCAGCTCGCCGCGCGCTGGACGCCGCCGAACAGGGCAACCGCGCCGTGCGCGATACACTGGAGGGTATGCAGAGGATTCGCGCTTCGGTGCAGGCAACCGCAAAGAAGATCAAGTCGCTCGGCGATCGTTCCCTGGAAATTTCGGAAATCATCAACGTGATTAACGACATCACCGAGCAGACGAACTTGCTGGCATTGAACGCAGCCATTGAGGCCGCGCGCGCCGGCGATGCAGGCCGCGGTTTCGCGGTCGTCGCGGATGAAGTCCGCAAGCTGGCAGAACACTCCCGCAGCGCGACGAAAGACATCGCGGCACTCATCAAAGCGATTCAGGCCGAGACGAACGAAGCGGTCGTCGTCATGGAAGAAGGCACCAAAGAAGTGGAAGGCGGCGCTTCGCTGGCGGATCAAGCAGGCCGCGCTCTCGACGCGATTTCCAGCGTCGTGCGCCAGTCCGCTGAACTCGTGCAGGAAATTTCGCTCGCTTCGAAACAGCAAGTGCGCGGTACGGAAGGCGTCGCTCACGCGATGCAGATTATTTCCGGCATTACCCGCCAGACCTCGCAAGGTACTCGCGGCACGGTCGCAACGGTCAGCCAGCTCGTTAAATTGTCTGACCAGCTGAATGAAGCCCTTTCACAATTCCGCGCGGCTTCGAAGGCAGGAGCCAGCGCAGCGATGGAATCCGAGCGCCCCGTCCCGGCAGGAGCTCTGCGGTAAGCGGTAATTTTTTACCCCGGCGGAGGCCGGTAACGCGAGCCGAATGACGATGAGCGAAAGCCTGGGACACGAGATCAGTTTGACCGAGCACGAGTTGAGTGAGATCCGCATGCTTATTCATGAACGCACGGGAATCTCTTTCGACGAGTCGCGCGAGCGATTCTTCTCCACGCGTGTGCGCGAGTACATGCTGGCGAAGGGTCACAAACGCGGCACGGAACTTCTGCGCTCCATGCGGAAAGCGACGCCAGATTATCAGGCGCTGCTTGAGCGGTTGCTCACGCAGGAGACGACGTTTTTTCGGTACCCTGGCGTGTATGAAGCCTTTGAAAAGCGAATCCTGCCGGAACTGCATGTAAAGAAATTCTGGAAAAATCCACGGACATTGCGCGTCTGGAGCGCCGGCTGTTCGACGGGCGAAGAGCCGTATTCGATCGCTATCACTGTCGCGGACACACTTGCCTTCTCTGATGCATGGAACGTCGAAATTCTGGCCACGGATATCGGCAGGCAGGCGCTGGACATCGCAGAACGCGCCACGTATTCCGGGCGGACCATTGCAAGCGTAAGCGAACGGCAGCTCGCGGCACACTTCGCGCCGGTCGGAAACGCACAGCAGGTGCGGCCGAGAATTCGCAAAATGGTCAACTTCGTCCAGATGAATCTTTCGAACCCGGTATACGTCGGCCGGATGGACCTCATCTTCTGCATGAACGTGCTCATCTATTTTTCCGAAGAACGCAAGCGCGAACTCGTGCAGCGTTTCTTTGACGCGCTGGAGCCGGGCGGCTACTTATTCCTCGGCCACTCCGAATCGATTTCGAAGATGCCAGTGAAGTTCCAGGCCATCGTGTTAAACGACTGCATTTTGTATCGCAAGCCAACCGCGGAAGAGCTATTGAAACCGGAGCTTGTTGCGGAGGGACGGGCATGAGCGGACCAGACCGCGAAGCCGTTGAACTGTTTCTCCAGGAAGCTTCCGAGCACCTGCAATACTTGCGGGAGTACGTCGGGGTCCTGCAGGAAATCACGCCCAAGCGCGAAGACATGGAGCGCCTCTATATTGCGGCGCATACGCTCAGCGGCACTTCCGGCAGCTACGGCTACACGAAATTCTCGGAAGTCGCTGGAAAGCTTGCGCACGTTTTTCAATACGCCTTGAACGCAACGTTGGGCGAAGACCTGCACGGGCCGCTCACTGAATTCCTTTCGGACGGCATTTCCGTCCTCGAGACCGACCTCCTCGAGATCAGCGACACGGGCAAAGAGAACGTCGAAGACATCGCGGCGTTTAAAGAACGCTATCGGTTCGCGTTTCCTGTCGAACCACCGCCGCTGAACCTTTCGGCTCCGCGCAGCCATTCCGCGAACGCTTTGCTCGGCGAACCCGAACAAGAAGTCGTTTCTGCCGCAACCGGCTCCTATTTTGATGCGTTGCCGGTGGACGACGACGTGCCGGCGGAAATCCTGGAATTCTTCCAGCCGGAAGCGGAAGAGCATCTGCAAATCGTCAGCGATTGCCTGTTGGCGCTCGAAGGCAACAACAATCCGGAAGAAATCAACAAACTCTTCCGGGCAATTCACACGGTAAAAGGTTCTGCGGCTCAAGTCGGCCTGAAGCGGCTGGGCGCAATCGCACACCGCGTCGAAGATTTGATTGGCCGCATGCGCGACGGTGAACTGGAGCCGACGCCGCAAGTTATCGATCTTTGCTTGATCTCAACGGACGTTCTCAAAAAGACGCTGCAAAAGCAGTGGGCCGACGAAGCCGACATGCGGAACGGCGTTGATTCCCTACTCGCTCAGATCGCGGAATTCGCACCGGTCGAAATCGAAGACGGCGAACTCGTTCCCGCAGCGCCAGAAGAGTCCGCGCCAGTTTCAGCGACAGCGGCTCCGGCGGCTCGCGTCAGCACCGGCGATAAACAGCAAGCGGTCAACGCGGCAAAATCCGTGCGCATTTCGCTGGCGCGCCTAGACCGCATGATGAATACGGTCGGAGAACTCGTCATCAACCGTACGAGAATGGTCGGACGCGTTACGGAACTCGAGCGCCTTGTCGAAACGCTCAGCTTCTCGAAAGAACGTCTGCAGGGCAAAGTTGCCGAGTTCCAGGAAAAGTACGAATACAACAAGCTCAGCTCGAATTGGCCGGTCTCGAAACAGCAGCCGCAACAGCCGACTCGCCAGATGCTGACCAGCGCAGCGGCAGGCGATTCCTCGTTCCTATCCGAATTCAGCGAACTCGAAATGGATCGCTACGACGACGTAAACATTCTGTCGCGCTCCATGACGGAGATTTCAGCCGACGTAAACGAAGTCCTCACTCAGCTCGGTGGATTCATCGGCCGGGTCGAGGGCGATATTGACGAGTTCACAAAACTCGCGCACCACTTGCAGGACGAAATCACCGCGGCCCGAATGGTGCCCATCGGCACGCTTTATTCGCGCCTTTCGCGCGCCGTCCGCGATGCCGCGCATTCTGCCGACAAGGTGGTTGAACTCGAACTGTTCGGCAGCGACACCGAACTCGATAACAACATCATTCAGCAGATTTCCGATCCGCTTGTGCACTTGCTGCGTAATTCCGTCGCGCATGGTATCGAATTTCCAAATGAGCGCAAAGCATCCGGCAAGTCAGACACTGGCCGCGTGACCCTCCGCGCCTATCACCGCGGGAACCATATCTATATAGAAGTGGAAGACGACGGGCGCGGCATCGACTACGACCGCGTGCGCCACGCCGCAATCGAACGCGGACTTGTTTCGCTCGAAACCGCGGACCGCCTCACCGAACGCGATCTGCGCGAGATGATTTTCCATCCTGGCTTCTCCACCGCCGCGACAAAGACGGAACTCGCCGGCCGCGGAGTTGGACTCGATGTGGTTCGCGCCAACCTGAATACCCTCAACGGCGAAATCGAAATTCACAGCACACCGGGGCAAGGCACGAAGTTCACATTGAAAGTTCCGCTGACCTTGATCATCTCCCCGGCGCTCTTCGTCCGCTGCGGAACCGCCAATTTTGCTTTGCCGCTGCCGGTTGTCGAGGAAATCCGCCGCATTCGCGCGGACGAAATCGAAGATGTCGGCGGCAAGCTGCTCACCAAGGTCCGCGACGTCGTTACCGAAGTCGTTCGCCTTGATACCCATCTCGGTCTGCCGACGCTTGAGCCCATCAACGGCTATTTCCGCATGGTCGTCGCCAACGTGGACAATCGCCAGGTCGGACTCATCGTTGAAGAAGTCCTCGGCAAAGACGAAATTGTCATCAAGAGCCTCGGCGAATATTTGCGCCGCGTAAAGCTCTTCCCCGGCACAACCATCGCTCCCGACGGCAGCCTGATTCTGCTGATCGATTTGAATCGCATGGTTGCGTCCGAACCAAACGAGCGCCGTGCCCTCCAGGCAAACGCCAGCGCCGCCAGAATCTTCGCACCGGGCTCTGCAGCCGTCGCCAAAGGCACGATTCCGACCGAGGCCATCGACCGCGTGCAACACGAGCGAGTCGTCGTCGTGGCCGACGATTCCATCAGCGTGCGCAAGTTCGTTGGTCGCATGCTCGAAAAGAACGGTTACCGTGTGCTGCTCGCTTCCGACGGTCTCGAAGCCGCCGAAATCATCGCGCAGCATGGCTGCCACCTTGTGATCACCGACCTCGAAATGCCGCGTATGACCGGCTATGAATTAATGGCGCAGTTGCGTCAGAGCCCGACAACGCGGCGCATTCCCGTGATGGTTGTGACTTCTCGCGCCGGCGCAAAACATCGCGATCGCGCCGTCAAGGAAGGCGCAACGGCGTTCCTTACAAAACCGGTTCAGGAAGATCAACTCATCGCGGCGGTGGAACAACTTATGGGAACGGAGGTGACGCGTCCGGTCGTTCCCGTGGCGTAGGCGAATATGGCAACAACTCCCAGCAAGAAATTTCGTGTGCTCGTCGTAGACGACTCCACCTTCATGCGCAAGGTGCTCGAAACGATTTTCAATGCCGACGAGCAATTGCAAGTGGTCGGCCAGGCAAAAGACGGCCGCGAGGCCGTCGCGCTCGCTGAATCACTCAAGCCCGATGTCATCACTATGGACATCAACATGCCTCACATGGATGGCTTGCAGGCAACCGCGCAAATCATGACGACAAACCCGAAGCCCATCGTCATCGTCAGCTCGGAATCGCGCGAAGGAGCTTCCAGCACGCTGAAAGCCCTTGAACTTGGCGCCATCGAATTTGTTGCGAAACCCTCCGGCGCTATCGACCTGGACATGAACAGCGTCAAGGAAGAATTGCT
>DATLVG010000090.1:0-13943 GCA_035577625.1 Candidatus Dormiibacterota bacterium | reverse complement strand
TTCCAATTCGCCCGGCTTTGAGGAGGTCGCGGGCGCCAAACTCGCGGGGCTGAACTTCGACGCGACGGTAACCGGAGCAAACGCCGTGCTGGCGATCAAGCCATCATTCAGAGTCTTGCGCCAATTCTTTTCAACGTCGCCACCACCCAAAATCGATTTCACCTGTTCGCGAACGGCATCGTAAGAAGTCACGCCGGGCTTGTCCGTGAACGCCGCAAGCACTTCAAACGCAGAATGCGCCTGATAGAGCGGTGCAATCAGCGGCTGAATCACACTATAGGTACCGTCGTAGGCGCGCGCATCGCCCCATGTTTCGAGGAAATGTGTTTCCGGAATGTGCCAACGCGAAAATTCGCTCGTTTCGTTGTAATGCGAACTCAGGTGAACGACGGTATGAACTTTCTTGAGCTTCTGTTCGAAGTCGGAGAAAGCCCAGTCGCGCGGCGCGTCGTAAACAGGATTGCCGCCTAGAATCAGCAGTAAATCCACTTTACCCTTGTGAATGTCGGCCGCGAGCTCGTGCAACGATTCCGCGTGATTGACCGGATTTGCTTCCACCGGCTCTGTGTAATAAACGGTCGAGCCCACATTGCCGAGCGCGGCGTTAATCGCATGCGCAAGCGCGTGAACTTCCGCGGACTGTTGTTCGCCAGCGAGGACAAGCGAGGTGCCACGATTTTTCTGTAAATCGCTCGCAACCGCCTCGACAAATTTTTCCGCTGCTGCAGGCAACGTCGCGGCGCCACCCAAGCCCAGCTTTGCAGCAATGGCGCGAGCAAACAGTTCAATCTCCGAAGCTTTCAATGGCAACCGATGATCGGCAGCAGAGCCCGTAACACTCGGAGTTGGCTCGACGGCATACAACCGGTTCATTTCATCGCTGGGCCCATTCAAGTGGCGCCGGCGATAAAAATCTTTCTGGTAACGAATGTGGCCCGGGCCGCTCGCAAGAAAATCGCCATCGAGCGAAAGAATGACGTTGGCTTTGTCGACGCGATAGACCGTGTTGAGATACCGGCCAAACGCCAGCTTCGCGCCTTCGCGCGGACCATCCGAAACCGCCGGTTCCCATTGATGCCACTTCGCCTGGGGAAACAGCTTTAAAACGTATTGAATCTGCGCGGCGAGAACCGGCGAAGTAATCGTGCCGGTCAAAATGCGCATCCCCGCGCCATTCACGGCTTTTTGTGATGTCGCAAGGCCCTGCGCTTCTTCTTGAAACATCGCCCAAGTGCGAATGTCGCCCGCATAGGTCGGCGTTTTCGCACGGTCGGGATCGTACAGATCGAGAATCGAAGCCTGTACAAAGGCATCCGACGCGCTTTGGCTTGATGGATGATCGGGATTGCCTTCAATTTTCGTCGGGCGCCCTTCGTGGCTTTCAACGAGAATGCCCACCGCATCGGCGCCGAAGGGCATCACCGTCGCGTATTGTTGTGGCTTACCGAGAATCAATCCGTCTGGTTGTTTTACATAGGGGACGATATGTTGTTCGGGAGCCCGTCCGCATCCGGCCATTCCGGCCAGCGCTATCGAAGCTCCCATCAATTTCAGGAAGTCGCGGCGATCGACGGATTCGTCCCATTCGGAGGCAGCGCGGGGAAATTCACGGTGCAGAAGATCCTCAAAATGAGGATCGCCGGCAAGTTCTTCAATCGAACGCCAGTATCGCTTGCCCGAGCCGCTTTTCGCCTTGACATCAGCCGCGGCCAAATCCAACGGGTACTCATGTAGTTCGCGATCTTCCGCGGTGGGAGGATGGTTATCCTGATCGATTTTGTGCTCGTGATCGCTCATTCCGTCCGTCATCGATGACACGTTGAGCAACTGGTCAGCTCAACTGTCGTCCGAATTTTTCGTTCCTGCGCAAACTTCGCGCCGACTTCCGCTTGATCCGCGGGCGCTTTCCAATCCATGTTGTAAACCTGATCGAGCGGACGCAGCGCCATTTCCGGATTGCGATGGCAATCGAGGCACCACTGCATCAGAAGCGTGTTCGCCTGGAAAATCAATGGCATCTGATTGACCGGGCCGTGACATGTCGAGCAGCCAACGCCCTTGCTGATGTGAATGCTGTGATTGAAATACGCAAAATCGCCGAGGCGATGAACCTTCACCCACTGAATCGATTCGCCGGTTCGATAACTCTCGCGCACCGGCTCCAGATAACCGACGTTATTGAACAAAACCGAGTGGCAGTTCATACAGGTTTTCGTGGGAGGGATGCCTGCGGTAGCGGAATTCTCAACCGAAGTATGACAATAGCGGCAGTCAATGCCATCGTCGCCCACGTGATGTTTATGGCTAAATTGCACGGGCTGCTCGCGGAAAATATTTTGCCGCGTAAAATATGACGCGCGCGCGAGCGCCAAGACTCCCGTAAGCGCCAATCCCGCCAGAAAAATCGCGGAGAACAGACTGAAACGGGCAATAAAATTCGTGCTGCGGTGAAAAATCTGGGCCATATTCGCGTTGCGCTGTGGCGGGTGCCTCCGTTTTCGAGGGGCGGCAACCGGGAGACTCCACCATCAATCACTGGGAGCGCAGGCCCGCAGCGTGATTGACGCGATAGTGTCTATCAAAACTTTTGGAAATGCAACTGTTCGGCGAAAACTTTTTTGTGTGAGTTTTTTTGCGCAACGAAGCAAAGCAAACGGAAATTTCGAAGTGTTCGAAATGAATTTCGTGCGACAAAATTCCCAAAATGGCTTTTATGCGGGCACAAAGCGGAACTTATGCAAATTTTCTGTTCTCTTCGTTTCCACTTATCCGCTGCCGTGTTATCTTAGATAAATCCTTCGCTGCCTCTTTGCGGCGAAGCCTACCTTACCGACGTAGTATTCGGCCGCCCGGCGGCCGAGCCCGCTGGGGCGTGGTCCAACTGGTAGGACACCTCACTGTTAATGAGGACGGTGAAGGTTCGAATCCTTCCGCCCCAGCCAATTTTTCTCTTTAAACTTGGGTTGAGTTCACGCTTGCCGTGCCCTGCGGGCCCGTGATACCGTGCGCGTTCAGACGGAATCTTTCTTCCAGTTCTCCGCGCAACCGCAGACGAATGGCCCGCGTGCGGAGTGCGCCGCGCGACGAGGCTTCAATGCAAGATTCTTTTTCCACAGAACTTGTAGCGGTTCCCGACCGTCTGGAAGCATGGCGCTGGAACGCCCGCAAGATTTGCGGCGACTCCCGGTTTCACTTCCCAAAAGCGTTCCGCTTCCACGGCTCCATTCAAGCGCGAAAAATCGCCGGGCTGGAGCTGACGCTTTTCTCTTCCAGCGCGCTTTCGTTCGAAAAATTCCCGATGGTCAGTTTGAACTCCGACCAGCGCGCCTGCATCGTCATCACGCAGCTCGCTGGAGTGCGCCGCTATTGCCAGGATGGCAAAATCGCCGTGCTGCGGCGTGGCGATACCACGCTGATCGATTCAGGGCGCCCGTGGACATCCGACTGCCAGGGCGATTGTGCGCGCCTCTATCTGCGCCTTCCCTACCATTCGATGGAAAGTACGCTTCATCTTCCCATGCTTCCCATCGCGCGCCGGATATCCGGGTCCGCGGGACTCGGCTCAATCCTGTTTGGACTTTCCACTTCTTTGTTCAGACAAGCCGAAGATTTAACTGCCGACGAAGGCACCACCGCCGTCGAGGCTTATCTGAAAATCCTGTGCGCCTGCGTCGGCGAACCAGAATTCGCCGCCTATGAACACGGCGGAGATTTTCTTTTCTCGCGCATTGTTCGCTACATCTACAGCAACCTGGGCGACATCGACCTTGGCCCGCTGCGCATCGCGCAAGAGATGGGCGTCTCCGTGCGCCACGTTCATCGCGTCTTTTCGCAGATGGGCAGTTCCGTTGCGGATTGGATTCGCACGCAACGTTTGGGCCAATGCCACTGCGACCTCGGCGATCCCCGCCAACTGCGCCGAAGTATCACGGAGATCGCCTTTTCGCGCGGCTTTAATGATTCCGCGCATTTTAGCCGCGTGTTTCGCCAGGAGTTTGGTATTTGCCCGCGGAAATATCGAACGCAGGCATTTGCTCGGGCCGCGCAGGACAAGATCGAAGCGCAAGGCCGCAACCTCCTCGCTCCACTCGAAGAGCACAGCAGTCAGCCAAGCTGATCGGCACCTGAGAAAATTTCGCGAATGTCTACGGCTGCGTCCCGGCTGTCACAGAATTGCGAAGATTTCCGTTTTTCTGGAGCGCGGGAAGACGCATCAGAATTCCGATTGCCGCCCAAATCGCCAGCGCAATCCATTCATACGATGAAAAGTGTCCCGGCACGACCGGCAGTATCTTCGCCAGGATCATCGCTGCAGTCACCAGCACTCCGAACAATGCGGCAGCCCTCCCCGCAAATCCCGGCTTCATGCGCAAATACGACGCACACGCGGCCATCCATCCCACCGCACAGGCCACCGCCCCCACTTCCAGAATCGGCACGAGTCCCGCTTCACCAAGAAAAATCGCGCACGCCGTGCCGGCGCCCACCGCACAAATCGCTATCACCGGAGTCTGATTCGTCGCGTGGACTTGCCCCATCTTCGGCACGAGCAATCGGCTCCGCCCCATCGCAAAAAGAAGGCGAGACGACGCAACCATATTCCCGTTGAACGCTTGCAACATCGCCACGAGCGCCGCGCCGAGAATCAGCACGACGATCCAGTGCGCATGCAACGCGCGTTCGAAAGCCAGCGCCGTCGAAAACTGTGCGCCCGCCTGAAGCGTCTGCCACGGTGCGACATACGATACGGCCGAAATAACGACCCAGAAAAAAAGCAGGCCGACGAAAATCGTGAGGATAATCGCGACGGAAAAATTCTCGTTGCGGAAATCCGGGCTCGATTCTTCCACGCATTTCACCACCGACTCAAATCCCGAAAGTAGCCACGGAACCACCTGCCACACAAGCAACACGGAAATCACCGGCGCGTGACTGAACAACGGACGAAAATTCTGCGCCGCGCCATGCCTCGCGCCGGCCAGAACGAAGACCACGACCAGCGTAAGAAATGTAAACGTCGTGAATTTCAGAAATCGCGCGCTGTAACGGATTCCACGGTAATTGAGCCACGTAAAGGCGACGGTGATGAGAAGTCCCAGGACCAGGTGCGGCAAATACACCGGATGTCCGCCGAGACTGTACAACTCGATCGTATTCAGCGCGGGAAACAAATAGCCTGCGATTTTCCCGGCGGCGAGCGCCTCAAAGGGACACGTCAAGAAATACCCGAGAAACAACATCCATCCGGTAATGAAGCTGATGTATTTGGGAAAAAATTTCGCTGTATACGCAACTTCGCCCGCTGCGTCGGGAATGGCGACGACCAGCTTCCCGTAAACGTAGCCGATGGGCAGCAGAATCATCGCTCCGCCCGTGAAGCCGAGAATCGCCCCAAGCGGCCCACCTCGCCGGAGGATGTCGTCCATCACGACGAGCCAGCCCGTGCCGATCATCACGCCGAAACCGAGCGCGAAGTAATCGACGAGCCTTAGTCTGCGTGCGAGCGAAGTCATGCAGTCCTCGAAGACTGCGCGAGTTCACCGTTCGAAGGCAAGCTTTGCGCGCGGATCAGAATTCGTACCTCAGTGCGAATTGCATCACGCGCGGTTGCGTCAGGAGGCCCGTATAATCTCCAAACGAACTCGGCACCGATTGCAGCGAGGAGGTAGTCGCATCGCCGAGCCCAGCCTGTACGTTGAAGCGTTTGAGATTCGCAACGTTGAACACTTCCCACCGAAACTGCAACGAGTGTCCTTCGGCGTACGGCATCTTCCACCGCTTGCTCAGGTTCATGTCCCAACTCGCGTAACCGTCGCCGCGCAGCACGTTTCGTGAGCCGCCCTGGCCAGGGAACGGATGGATATAATCCGCAAGGGCAGAAGTCGGATCGGCAAAAACGCTTACGCTACCGTCAGGTTGTTTGAAGGCCCCCGTCTTGGGAATCGCGATGAGCTGGCCACTTCCCTGCTCATCCCAATTCGTAGCCCAGAACTGGCCGTTATCGATGGTGAAGGGAAAACCGCTGGTCCAACGAGCCACGCCGGCAAGCTGCCATCCACCAATGAACGCGTCCAGCGCGCCGCTGCTGCCTTGGCCAAAACGGCGCCCCTTACCGAAAGGCAGCTCCACAATCCAATTTGCATTGACCTGGTGCGTGGTATCGAAATCCGAAACCGCGCGAACCTGCTGCGGCGCAAATGCATTCACCAGGCGGCTGCCCGGTGCACCGATGTTGTCCGCGCCGCTGAATCCGAGTCGCGCGGCGCCGGAAGTGAAATCAATGGATTTCGAGAAAGTGTAGTTCAAGTCGAACTGCACGCCGTGACTCATGCGCTTCCCAAAATTCACTTGCAATCCGTTGTAATTGGAGCGGCCGACCGAACTCCATCCATAGCTCGTCGTGAGTTGTTGATTCAGGAGCTCGCCGGTTTTGCCGTTGAAGAAATAGCTGTTGCCGTTCGTGGCGCCGCCGAAGAAAGGATTCGGATTGCTGGAATTGTCCGCAAGCAAGCCGAACAAATCGACGTCGCCAAGGCCCACAACTTCGTCCCCCGCGAATCCGCCCGAGGCCACGTACAGCGCGTAGACTGCCTGAGCGATGTTTGTGGTTTGCGTCTGCGGAAGCGAGATTGGCATTACGTACGCGCTACCACCCGGACCAAAGCAAGGTGGCGCTGGGCACGGAGCGTTCGCCCCATTCGTGTTGAGCATGTTTTGCCAATATGCAAATGTCGGCCCCAGTGCCGCATTAAACTGAGTGGAGGTTAGCTGTGTCGGTGCGAGCGGTCCGTTTGGACCGGTCTGGCTCTCGGCCAATTGCCGAATCGCAGCAGCGGCCTGGAAGTAATCGATCTTGCTTTTAGGGTCGACGACGTTCAGCGGCTGCGCAAGGTCGCGTTGCGTCAGCAAACGGCGGCCGAGGCGCCCCACGTAGGAAAGCTGCAGCGAGAATCCGCGTGGCAGTTCCCGCCCGATCGAGAAGTCCATCGCAAATGCGTAGGGCGTTTTCATCGACTGGTCGATTCCCCACGTGATCGCCTCACCGAAGGGTGCCGGGGTCTGCGGAAATTGGCCGGGTGGCGGCGGGTTTGGAATGTACGGGTTTCCGATTTGATCTACCGGCGGGATGACGTGGATATCAGTGATGCGCGCCACTTCTCCCGCGCCGTCAATGCAGCAGGGATTCCGCAGTGTCGAGGAAGTCCCGGCTGGTGCAACGCTGTCAAAAGTATTTAGAAGTTGCATACCAGGCCGGTCGTAGACCGTGCTGAAGCCGGCGCGGATGACCGTCTTGTCGCCCTCGCCGAATAACGATTTCAAAAAGCTCTGGCGGAACCGTGGGGAGTAGGCAAGCGAAAGCCGCGGCGAGAAATTCGTTTTTTCAAATTTGTACAATCCAGGGCCGTTGTTTGCCGCTCCGCCCAACGCGTAAGAAATCAACGGAGCATCGGCGTACCCCAGCCCATTTTCCATGTTCTTGATGTTCTGGTTGAAGTAAGTCCCCAAATTAAATCCTCCTGCAGGACAATTCGGGGTGCCGTTCGCCGCAGCAACGTCATTGGAGCAGATTGCCGAGGCCTGCAATCCATTTACCTCCCACGGTGGAGGAAAGAGGGACCAGCGCACTCCAAAAGTGAGAGTCAAATTCGATTTCACGCGCCAAGAATCCTGCCCGTAAAACTCATACCAGTTCAGGCCCCAATTTCGCTTGATTGGAGTGCCTTGTGCCAACAGGTTTCCTTGCCGATCGTAGTTGAAGTTCGACGTGACCAGCGAAACCATGCCCATCAATCCAAGCATGGGATAGTCGTAGGCCGTGCTGGAGGCTGGTTCGGGAAATCCTCCGTTAACGGGATCAAGTGGGCTTAGACCGCCCGTGTTGGCGAAGCCCACGGGAAACATCCAGAATGTTGCGCCCGCTCCCTGGCTAAACGAATGGAGAGTGCTTACGCGAGGATCGCGAGCTAGGCCGACATTCGTGCCGAATTGAAAGGTATGCGACCCCTTCGTCCAGGAAAAATCGTCAACCAAGTTATGAACGGGCACCTGGAAGTTGTGACTGTAATTGATGCCTTGATCCAGCGTGACGAACGTGTTCCACGGTTGCTCGGTGTTGCCGACAAATCCGGTACTTTGCCGCGTAAATCCGTACCGAAACGTGTTGGTCTTGGTGGAACTCAGCAGAGCCGTATAGCCCACCACCATTCCCTTGCTATGATCCACCACCGTTTGTTCCGGCGGCGTTCCGGGCAGAAACGGTGCCTGCGGGTTATAGAGATTGTGCAGAGCGCCGCGCCAAAAAAACGTGTGCCGCGCATCGGCCGTAATGTGGTAGTCGACGCGTGAAATGAAAGTGTTGTCGTCATTGCTGACAGGCGCGCGGAAGCGAAAGCCAACATAGTTGAAGCCGTCACCGACCGTGTTGTCATTCCCCACTAGATTTGCGTACGTCTGATTGAAATACGTATGGGTGATCGTGCTCGGTCCAAGTCCCAACGGATCGAGATTCGTAATATCTCCTGGGCCCATCGCGAAGAAACCGGGCTGTGCTGTGTATGTCGCTCCACTCAAACCCTGCTTGGGCGTCGCGCTGGGACAATCCGCCACGCCATTTGCACACTGATAGATCAGAACGCCATCGCGCAACGACGGGCTGGGAATCGTACGCAGCGCGCTTTCTTCCTCGCGGCGTCGTGTTCCTTCGTAATTTAAGAAGAAGAACAATCTGTCTTTCTTAACCGGCCCACCGACGGATGCGCCGAAAACGTTTCGGATCAGCTTCAACGGTTTATTCGGTTGGCCATCGGCGAATTCGGATCGCTTGATGAGGTAATCGTTCGCGCTGGTCGCTGTATTGCGATTGAATTCGTAGAGCGATCCATGAATCGAATTGGTACCGCTCTTCGTGACCAGCGAAACCTGTGCGCCCGAACCAACGCCGGAATCGGCATTGTAATTGGACGTCGTAACGCGGAATTCCTGCACCGAATCCGGTGTAATCGGAATCACGGAAGTGAACGCGTAGCCGCTGTTTTGGTCGTTTACATCCACGCCATCCAGCGTGATGTTGCTCTGATCGCTGCGCGCGCCATTCACCGCGCCGCTGCGCGTATCTTGATCCTTATATTTCGGATCCTCCATATCCGGACGATTGCCCGTAAACGCGACACCGGCCTGCAGGCTCAGCAGGTCCGGCACGTTGCGGCCGTCAATCGGCAGCTGTTTCACTTGCCTTTCAGCGAACGAATTTCCAAGCGAAGCGTCGACCATGTTTAGTGCCGGCGCCTCTCCGCTAACATTGACCACCTCGGTAGATCCGCCAACTTTGAGTTCCACGTTCACTGTCGTGGGAGTATTGACAAGTAGCGGCAAACCCGTTTGCTGGTATCCTGCAAAACCCTTCGCGCTGACGCGCAGCGTGTACGTGCCGGGCGCGATCAGCAGAAACCGATACTCACCCTGCGATCCGCTCTGCATCGAGCGTTCCGCCTTCGATTCGCTATTCACCAAGCTGACGCTCGCACCTTCTATCGCCGAACCTGTTGAATCGGTCACGGTGCCCTGCAATGAAGTCGACGATGATTGCGCGAAAGCTGCCGCACAGGAACCGAGAATCAAAACGAACAGCGACAAACAACGGAAATGCAGACTCTTCATGACGACCTCCCGCGCGAATTCAGCGCGACGTGACCCGGAAGTTCGCACACACTCGACACCCCGCAATGCTGTGCGGCGCCTCCGATATCGAAATTCAGTTAAATTGCAATCCGCCTGCTGAGCCGAATTCCCTGCGCGAAGAGTACTACGGTGCGGCGAAGACGACTTGTCTAGGAGTGACCTGCCAGTTGGCCAAGAGCGACATAGCCGGTTGGGCCGGCGGCGGGATAGCTAGTTAATCCGGAATTGCCACAACATTGATTCCGGCGCCATCGGGAATCAAGCGTTCCAGGGCCTTCGCGTCCAGCGGAAGGCTTTTTCGGTTCCGGGCGTCTTCGATTTTGTATCGCAACCCACTCAGCAGTTCTATCATCGCGGTGAAACTGTTCTGCTCCTCCGCGTGAACGTAGGGCGACATTTCCATTACGATCGTTGGCCGTTGCTCGCCTAACATTCGCCGGCCGCCTTGCAAGACGGGCAGTTCGTTTCCGTCCACGTCCATCTTGATAAGGTTTATTCGACCGATTTTTTCTCGCTCCACAAATCCGTCCAGAGTATCGGCCACTGCCCCTGACGTGGGAACGAAACGCCCGCGGTGCTTTGGGTGCACAGAATCCGCCTTCTCCAGGGGCCAACTGGCATAGACCCCCTTAACTGGCTTGTTGACGCCCGAACCCAGCATCGCCTGCGTAGCCGTTGTGCGCTGCTGCAACGGAGGGTTCAGCGCCAGGTTGCGTAGAAGTTTCTGAAACGCGAAGTCTGCCGGTTCGAATGCAAAAACCCTTCCTGCTTCGCCGACACTTTGCGCCAAGCCGAGTGTATGCGCTCCTACATTTGCTCCAATATCAAGGACCGTATCACCGGGCTTCACGAGCGACCGAATTGTGGCTGCTGTTGACTTCTCAAACGCCCCGAGGAGGTAGATCGAAAAATCGATTCCTTCGCTTAGATCTAAACACCAACGCACGCCTCCTCGCCGCACCTCTACCTGCTTGCCTTTCCCTACCAATCCCCGACTCATCGCAATCGCGCGATAAGCGAGTCCAGCAAGCGCTATCTTCGTTTTAGTCTTAAGCATTTTTTCGAGGCTAATGATGATGGAGTTCGTAGCAGTTTCGGGAAAGCGTCAATTATGGATCTCTCCGATTGATTAAGAACGGGTTCTAGCCTTTCGCCGTCGGCAGCCCGGCCGCGAGCCAGCCTTTCCAGCCACCGTCCATCGATTCGACGTTCAGGTAGCCCATTTTCTGAAGGTTATCGGCGACAAGCGCGGAGCGAAATCCGCCGCCACAGTAGAGGACCATCTTTGTGCCGGTATCGGGTACAGCCGTCTCGATGTCGCGCTCGATGATCCCGCGCCCCATATGAACCGCGCTCGGAAGGTGGCCGTTCGCCCATTCATTGTCTTCGCGAACATCGACCAACAGGAATTTCTCCCCGGCGTCCATGCGGCGCTTCACGTCTGCGACATTCGTCTCTTTTACTTTGGCTTTCGACTCATTGACGAGCTTCAAGAATTGCGGGGAATGCACCATAACTTGCTCCTGGAGACCGGGATAGAAAAGGCTAGCACGAATTGCCCAAGGCCTTGATGGACAGAACTGGCCGCAGGGCCTACTGCTTCGGCGCGGCGTCCGCCGCAGCCGTTGCTCCGCCTTTTTTCGCAAGGGCGCGGACATAGTTGACCATGTTCCAAACTTTATCCGGCGGCAAGCGGTCGCCCTCGCCCGTCATCTTGCCTTTTCCCTTTGTGATGATCTCGTACAGTTCGCCATCCTTCATCGCGCTGAGCGACTGCGGATCGCGCCAATCTTTCATCGTAAGCTTCATGGACTCGACCATATCGCCTTTGCCGTCGCCGGCGGCCCCGTGACACATGGCGCAGTCGTAGCCAAACATTTTTTTGGCGGCAGAGAGGCCCTCTGGCGTGGGCGCTACTGGATTCTTGCGATCCGCGGTGGCGGGTTTGGCCACATCCGCGGCGGGCGGCGGATTTTCTTTCGGCTTTTCTTGTGTCGCTTCCTGTTTCCCGAATCCGAATGAAATCGCGGCAAGTGCGATCACACTGAAGCAAGCAAGGGCAGTCCGCATCGCATCCTCCTGACGGGATGAACTGTGATTTGCTTGGGACTGTAGCCGGAATTGAGACCGGACTAGATCTCGAGCTCACGCGGATTCTACACCCGCGCAGCCAAGACCGCGCAAGGAACATTTCTTTTGGTGACTCGCCGAGGAGCACAGGCTGTGACCGACGTCACTCCATATCTCTCCAGTTCGGGCCGACTCCCACTTCCACCACAAGCGGCACCGCGAGCTTGTGCACGCCTTCCATTTCCTCGCGCACAAGTTTCTCGAGTTTGCTCTTTTCTGTTTCCGGTGCTTCAAAAAGCAGTTCGTCGTGAACCTGCAAAATCATCCTCGCTTCAAATTTTTCCTCGCTGAGCCGCCGGTCGATGGAGATCATCGCAAGCTTGATCAAATCCGCGGCGGTTCCTTGCAGCGGCGAATTAAGCGCTGTGCGCTCGGCGAAATTGCGGAGCTGTATCTGCGGAGAGGAAATTTCTGGAATCGGCCGAATCCGCCCGAACAACGTTTTGGCCACGGCGGTTTTCCGCGTTTCGGTAAGCACATTTTCCAGATACGCTTTCACACCCTTGTACCGTGTAAAGTACGCATTGATGAATTGCGCTGCCTCGCGCTGCTCGATCCCAAGCTGTTGCGCCAATCCGAACGCCGACAGGCCGTAGATAATTCCGAAATTGATGGCTTTTGCTGCTCGCCGGTGTTCTGCGGTCTGCGCCAGCGGGCCGACTCCAAATACTTCCTGCGCGGTCCGGGCATGAATATCTTCGCCATTTCGAAACGCGTCGATCAAAACCGGGTCCTTCGAAAAGTGCGCCATCACGCGCAGTTCGATTTGCGAATAATCGGCGGACAGCAGAATCTTTCCTTTTTCGGCGACGAATGCGGCGCGAATCTCGCGGCCAAGCTCCGTCCGAATCGGAATATTCTGCAAATTGGGATCGCTCGAACTCAACCGTCCCGTGGCCGTACCTGTTTGCGACATGCTGGTGTGCAGCCGTCCAGTTTCGGGATAAATCAGTTTCGGTAGCGAATCGACGTAAGTCGATTTCAGTTTCGCAATTTCGCGATACTCGATAATTTTCGCGGGCAGCGGGTGCGCCGCGCTGAGCTCTTCCAGAATGTCGGCCGCCGTCGACCGTGCCTTTGCTTTCCCGCGCTTCGCCGCCGGCGCAAGGTTCAATTTGTCGAAGAGAATCTCTGCTAGCTGTGACGGCGAATTAACGTTGAATTCGCTCCCGGCCATCTTCCAAATTTCTTTTTCCAGCCGCCGGACTTCTTTTTCCATCGACTGCGACATTTTGTCGAGGACCTTTGGGTCCACCCGCACGCCCGAGCGCTCCATGTCCGCCAAAACGGGCGCCAGCGGCAAATCAATCTTTTCGTAAACGCTTTCAAGTTCCTCTGCTTTGATTTGCGCCCGCAGCACCGGCGCAAGTCGCTGCAGAAAATCGGCTCGTTCTCCCGCACCACCGCCAACGACCGTATTGAGATGGCGGAAAACAACGTCGGCAAAATCGTGTTTCGAAGTCGTCGGCCGCAACAAATACGAATAAATCTGCGTCGCGTCTTGAATATTTTCTGCGCGGCCCGTCAGCAATTGAAACAGTTTCGCGTCGTGAACGATCTTCGCGCGCTTGGAATTACTCAGCACCGGCGCTAGCGCTTTCAGCGCTTCTCCCTTTTCATCCATCCACACGGCGCGCCCTTCTCCGGGCTTGCTCGAAATCTCGATCCCACTCACCCGCGTACCAAATCCTTCCGCTTCGCGGTCACCGCTTTCCAGTTGGAGCCAGACCGCGATCGGCGCTCTTGCCGGAAGTTTTTCAAGCCACGCACGAAATTCCTTCACGTCTGAAAATTGCGCGTAGTCCTTTTGGGAAGCGGCTTGAAGTTCTGCGGGCGAGGGCGGCGGAGCGGCCGCATCGGCGCCAAGTTCCTTCAATAACGAGCTGAAACCAAGCTCTCGGTAAATCACAGCAAGCGCCGCATTGTCTGGTGGCCGCATTTCCAATTCTTTAATCTTTATCTCAACCGGTGCATCGAGGGCGATCGCCGCTAGCTGCTTCGACATCATCACTTGCTCGCGTTGCTGTTGCAGCGCCTCGCGATACCGCTTATTGGGAACTTCGTCTGCGTGATCCAGCGCCTTTTCGACGCTTCCATATTTGTTAATGAGCTCCGCCGCGCCTTTTTCCCCAATT
>DATLVG010000089.1:0-29694 GCA_035577625.1 Candidatus Dormiibacterota bacterium | reverse complement strand
TTTTGGGGAGGTAACGCATCAGGCCGAAGCTTCCTTGCCCTTCTGCGCGATGTAGGCTTCGTATGCCGGACCATCCATCAAGCTGTTCAGTTCCGCCGGATTCGCGAGTTTCACTTTGACGAGCCAGCCCGTTCCGTGGGGATCAGAATTAAGCAATTCTGGTTTGTTGGCGAGTTCAGCGTTGGATTCGATCACTTCTCCCGCCGCTGGCGCATAAATTTCGCTAACGGCTTTCACCGATTCGACATTGCCGAACGACTTGCCTGTTTCGAGCTTTGCGCCGATCTTGGGCAGCTCGACGAAGACGACATCGCCCAGCTCGCCCTGCGCGTAGTCAGTGATGCCAATTGTCGCAGTGCCGCCATCCACATTCACCCACTCATGCTCTTTCGTATAACGGAAATTCGCCGGGTATCCCATTTGGACTTCTCCTTGATTTTCCTTTTCGAAATTCTATGCGGTACTAGCCGCCTGCGGCGCGATTTTCTTCGGTCGCTTGTAAAACGGCGTCGGCACCACTTGTGCCTTGATTCGCTGCGAGCGAACCTCCACGCAAAGCAGAGTTCCCACCGCGGCAAATTCCGGTGGCACGTATGCCAGCGCAATGTTCTTGCACAACGTCGGGGAAGGAGAACCGCTCGTCACGACGCCGATTTCTTCTCCCGCAGCATCGAACACCTTATAACCGTCGCGGGCGATGCCGCGTTCGACCGTTTCGATGCCAACCAGCGTGCGTTTTAATCCCGCAGCGCTCGCTCTTGCCAGCGCAGACCTGCCGACGAAGTCGCCCTTTTCCATTTTGCAGTAGCGGTCAAGGCCAGCTTCCCACACATTGATGGAGTCGCTGATTTCATGTTCGTACAGCGCCATCTTCGCTTCCAGCCGTAAGGTATTGCGCGCACCGAGCCCGCAGGGAACAATTCCAAATTCGCGCCCCGCTTCAATCACTGCACTCCATACGGTCTCGCTCGTCGCAACGTCACTCGGGACATAAATCTCAAATCCATCTTCACCCGTATAACCCGTGCGAGCAATCAACCGGTTCGGCAGACCGCAGACGGTTCCGTGGGTGAACCAATAATTCTTAATTGGCGCAAGACTTGCATTCGTCAGCTTCTGCAAAACGTCCACCGCCCGCGGTCCCTGAATCGCCAGCTGTGTGTACGCCTCGCTGAGGTCTTCGACGGTGCAGTCAAACGCGGACGCGTTCTGGCGAACCCACTGAATGTCCTTCTCGCGTGTTCCGGCATTAATCACCAGCAAGAAATCGTCATCGCCAAGGCGATGCACAATCACATCGTCCACAAAAGTTCCTTGCGGATAAAGCATCGCAGAATATTGCGCCTGGCCAATCGCCAGCTTCGAGGCGTCATTCATGCAGAGGTGCTGAACTGCGGCGAGTGCGTCACCAGGAGTTTTTCCAGCGTGGATGCGGATGTCGCCCATGTGGCTGACGTCGAACATACCGACGCCGCCGCGCACCGCCTTGTGTTCAGCCATCAGGCCGCCGCTCGACGGGTACTCGACGGGCATATCCCAGCCACCGAAATTAACCATTTTCGCGCCAAGCTTCCGGTGCAGCGCATTCAGCGGCGTCTTGCGGAGTTCAGTTTGGGTAGAAGATGTGACTGAGTCCATCCCACTCGCTCGGGCAGAAATTCATGGTAGCACGCGCTCCAAAGTGCGTCAAAGAATCGGACATTTCGGGGCGTGCGAACTATTCCGCAGTTCCAGCGCGCTATAATCTGGCCATGCCAGTCGTGATTTCGCTTCTACGAGCAGTCAATGTCGGCGGTCACGCTGTGATCAAGATGGCCGATCTGAAATCGTTGTACGAGTCGTTGAAGTTTCGCGACGTACGAACCTACGTGCAGAGCGGCAACGTCGTCTTTCGCACGGACCACACCGACTTGAAATTGCTCGGCAAGAAAATTCAAGCAGCAATCGAGAAGCGCTTCAAAGTTACGCCCGGTGTTCTGCTTCGAACCGCAAGAGACCTTCGCGATGTCGTCGCCGCAAATCCGTTCGCCAAACGCCCCGACGTTTTGCCCGCCAAACTGCTTGCCTATTTTCTTCATGAGGAACTGAGTCGAGATGCGGCAACAGAACTGAAGAAGCTGCCGCCCAACTCGGAAGAATTGATTCCAGCCAAGCGCGAGCTCTACATTTATTTCCCTGACGGCATGGGAAAATCCAAACTGCCGTGGCGCGCCGTCGAAAAGCTCTGCATCACGCCCGGAACCGGCCGAAACTGGAATACCGTCAGCAAACTCCTCGCGATGGCCGAAGAACTCGAATCGTCGAAATAGTCAGCCAGGACCGTGAACGACAAGCACCACTCGAGCTACCTTTGCCTTGCTCCGTCGCCAGCCGCTCAGGTACAGTTTTTGTGGAGGCACCCATGGCGCGCGGGCCGGTTGTCTGCGTTCAATGCGACAAGGCGGAACCTTTTTGCACTTGCGAAAAGTATTGCAGCATCTGCAAAGGTCTGGACAACGTGCATCTTTGTGTCGACGGCCTCTACTATTGCCCGGATTGCCGCGAAGCCTGCGACGTCGCGCTGGCCGATTCTCGTGTCCACTGAATCCAAGCACATTGAGATAAGCCTCGATGCGGACCCCCGCTTCGCTGCCGCCGTCGCTGGTGGCGCGCGTTACCTCGCCGAAGCCAGCGGATTGCCCACCGAAGCCGCTGGAAAATTGCAATCATCGGTGCTCTTTGCGTGCGAAGAGGCGTTTGCTCACCTCGATATCCGCCGCCTACATGTTCAGGTTACGTTGAACCAATTCAATGACCGCCTCGAGGTGTTGATTGTTCACGAGTCGGATGCACCCTCGATCGGCCTGCATACTTTACTCAATTCAGGGGCGGTCTCCATGGACGGGGTCGACCGCGTGCAATATGAACAACTGAAAGGTTCGAGCATCACACGCCTCACGAAATTCTTCTCTCCTCAGGCATAGAGTCAGGGTCAAAAAATGATAAGGACGGGCGAACTGGCCGTCCGTTGTGTACCTCGCATCGGGATTCGTTCTACATCTTCAGGGCAAAAGTGTTTTTCTTGATCAACGCTGCCATCTGGTCGTCGCTTAAAGACATCCGGAGCGTGACCCGATCGCCGCCCGGCGTTACCTGAGCCTGACCAAGCAATTGCGACAGGTCCTGATTCTGCTGCTTTGCCTGGTACTGCTGATAAACCAGAGCGAGTTGAAGCAGCTGCGCCAGCGTATTGGCGTCGTCGGTCGATCCGCATACCGCCTCGAACTTGCCATCCACTCCGCTGCTGGCCTGCACGCTGATCAAAAGATTCTGCATTCGAGTGACAAGCTTCGCGGCTTCCGGAAATTGTTGGATTTGCGGAGCAAGCTGCCTCATCGCCAAGCGCGTGTAGGCCGGGTTCAACACTGCCCAGACGGCACCAGAACCATTTATTTCGTTAATCAGCGGGAAAAGCTTGTCGTTGCGCATCAAGCCTTCTTCGCCGCCGTAGCGCACGTTCAACATTTTCTCGAGTTCGGTGCGATGTCCGAACGCAGCCGTGCTGGAATCTATAAACAGAAAAAACAAGTCATTCGGCCCGGTGCCGCTACCGAAAGCGTACATCGTGAATCCATGCGACTTAAAAGTGGGTAGCTTCTGTGTCTTGAAAAACGCTTCGGTCGAATCCGGGTTGTAGCTTCCTAATGCTACGCCGACGATCTCTTCGCCGGTCGGTACCGCGGTCGATCCAGTCCCTTCCGTCTTGGTGGTCACGCCTTCGGCAATTAGGCCCCATGCCACTTCTTCTACCTGGGAATTCGGATCAACGCCGGCCGACGCCAGGAATCTTTCAAACTGGCGGAATCGCTCCGGCAACATCTGCTCCTGCAATTGGGGGAACCACTTTTGCGTTCGTGCCTGCTTCAAATTGGCATACGCAAATTCCCCGACGTTTTTCGGGAATAGCGCGATCGTATCGTTTCCAAGGTGTTGCGCGCGTGTTGCTCCCGGTGCCACAAGCGATGCCGCGGCAAAGGCCAATCCAGCCGCCATGCGGGCGAAGTTTCCTGTGCGATTCATATTTCGCTCCTTTCGATTCGGGGCGTGAGAAAGTCTAATTTCTGCCGCTCTGGGCTCGCGGCGCCTCAGCCAGTTTTCCTTGCAGCGTCGCGATTTTAGCACGCGCCGCCGCCACGTAATTTGCATCCTTCAAACCGTCGAGGTTGATCTCGACGTTTGCCAGTGCGCCTTGCGCACCGGCCGCGGCCATCAAACGAGCCACTTGTAAGTCTGACTTCATGGATGCCGCCGCGATAGCTTCAAGTTGTTTCAAGCGTTCGAAGAGTGCAACTGTCCGCTCGGCCACGCCAAGAGGGACTTCCGCCGCTCCCCGCGTAGCCGTTTGAATGGCGTCCTCGCGCTGTTGCGTTTCGCCGGCATCGCCCTGGGGCAATTTGAACGCCGCCATTACCGCGTCGTAAGACGCAGCGTCGTGATCAATCGCTTCGGTAAGCGCGTCGCTCTCTCTTCGAAGCGCATCCAGATGCTCGGAGAGTTTGTCCACGTGCCCGGCCTGCGACTTCTTCTTTCGGGAAAGCCCGGCCACCATTTGCCCGAGCGAAGCCGCCAATGCGCCGGCAAACGCGGATACGCTGCCTCCGCCAGGCGTCGCCGTTGGTTGGGCGACGGCATCGAGAAATGGTCGTGCCAGCTTTGCCCAATTTCCGCCTTGCTCGCTCTGTAAAGCTGTGCCGGTCAACGCCGCGGCCAATTTGTTTTCGAACACTTGTGCCGGCGAAAAGTTCTCCAGCTGCAGAAAATAGTCCGCCGCCATTTCAATTGCTTTTTTGGGGACCAATCCGACGATTTCGCTTCCCACCGGCATTGCGCCATAGCGTTCTGCTTCGCGCTTCACCATCTCATAGACGCGGTGCATCGGGGTTTGCTCATAGTCTGTCAAATTGATGGACACTTGAGCCAGATTCCGCGCCTTCAGCTCCACGCCCATGCTTTTAACATAGCGCAGACCGCCGTTCGAGAAACGAATCGCCCTTGCGATCTTGTTTGCAACGGAAATATCAGACGTATTGAGGTTGACGTTATATGCCACGAGAAATTTTCGTGCGCCGACCACTGTTACTCCAGCCGTCGGATGCAGCTTCGGCTCGCCAATATCAGGCTGGCGATCGTGATTTTTCTTCAGCTCTTCACGCAGCCCCTCGTACTGCCCCCGTCGAACATTCTCCAGATTGACGCGGTCGGGCCGCGTCGCTGCCGCTTCATAAAAGAAAATCGGGATGCGATAACGCTTCCAGATTTCGTTTCCGACACGTTTTGCGAGCGCCACGCAATCCTCAATGGTCACGCCATCCACGGGAATAAAGGGAACGACATCCGTTGCTCCCACTCGCGGATGCGCGCCGGTGTGCGTGTTCATATCGATTAATTCCATTGCCTTGCCCGTGCCGAGAATCGCAGCCTCGCCTACAGCGTCGGGTTCTCCCGCCAGCGTAATCACGCACCGGTTGTGGTCCGCGTCCATTTCCCGGTCAAGCACGTACACGCCCGGCACGCTGCTCATGACAGCCACAAGCGTGTCCACCTTCGCCGCATCTCGCCCTTCTGAAAAATTCGGCACGCACTCAATTAGTCGTTTCATTGCTTTGTTTTCTTATCCCTCAGCGGCGGAAAATAGCTAGGCGGAAATATTTTCTTTCCGTCCGGCCCGACCGGAGCCGGCGGCCGTTTTGCAGGCCGAATGGGCTTGAGTTCCGGCTTTGGTGGCGCGGGTCGCAAGTTTACGCGCGGATCGCCCTTAAATCGTGCGAATTGCCGGAATTGCCAGAGCACAGCCGTAAGCGCCGTAACCAGCAAGCCTACCAGCGTGCCGCGATAAAAGCCCATGCCCGCCGCGCCCACCAGTATTGAGATACCAACGCACTCAGCTGCCAAGATGCTGTAATAATATTCTTCAAAGAACGTTTTCCGCGCCTTCTTGCTCGGCGGAATAATTGTAACCTTTACCGGTTTTTTGAATGTCTGTTTCGGCTTAGATGGCGGCATAAATCACTCTTCCGCTCTTCAAAGTCAACCAACAAGTGTTCACTCCAAAATAGTAGGGAATTTCTCGATAGTCTTCCACTTCGAAGACGGCCAAGTCCGCCTGTTTGCCAACCTCGATGGAACCGATTCGTCGGTGCCGGCCCAGAGAGTAAGCGGCGTTGTAAGTGACCGCCACGATCGCCTCGGCAGGACTCATGCGTAGTTGGGTACATGCCAGAGACAGGACCATCGACATACTTGCAGTCGGGCTCGTGCCAGGGTTGTAGTCGGTCGCCAGCGCCACAATCGCGCCCGAGTCGATTAACTTCCTCGCAGGAGCATACTGTTTCAGTCCGAGGTGAAAATCGCAGCCGGGCAATAGGGTTGCAACGGTGTTTGACTTGCCGAGTGCCCGAATGTCGGTCCCGTTCACCTGCTCCAAGTGGTCGCAACTCGCGGCGCCTAGTTCAACGGCAAGTTGCGTCGCCCCCGTACGAGTCAATTGCTCCGCATGCAGCCGGGGGATAAGTTTATTTTTCTTGCCTGCCGCTAGAATTTGCTTTGATTGTGGTCGCGAGAAAGCTCCGCGGTCGCAAAACACGTCGCAATACTCGGCGAGGCCGTTCGACGCAACTTCTGGAATCAGCCAGTCGGTCAATAGTTTTACGTATTCGTTTGGCCCTTCGGCTTTCGCGCGAAATTCCGACGGCACCACGTGCGCGCCGAGGAACGTCGAAACAATCTCGATAGGCTGTGCCGCTCCCAGTTCTTTGTGAAGGGAAAGGATCTTCAGTTCGCTTGCAACGTCCAGGCCGTATCCGCTTTTCGCTTCGATCGTAGTGGTGCCGTGCGCCGCGAATATTTCTAACGCCGCGCTCGCCCTGCGCTTTAGTTGCTGACTCGTTGCTGCCCGCAGCTTCTTGACAGAATTGAGAATCCCGCCGCCCTTTCGGGCAATTTCTTCATAGCTAGCGCCCTGAATCTTCAGTTCATATTCGTCGGCGCGGCTTGCGGCGTGAATCAGATGTGTGTGCGAATCGACGAAGCCCGGCAGGATGACTCTGCCGCCAACGTCTAGTTTCTCGGCCTTACGTGCCGCAGTCAGCTTTTCCAGTTTCGCCGTTGTACCGACTGCCGCAATCGCGCCGCCCTGCACCAGCACAGCGCCGCCGGGAATTATACCGAGATTGGACAACGCGGCACGGCGCCGCGGAACGCGTCCCGCGATCGTCAAGAGTTGCGAAGCTCCTGTAATGAGAAGGGAATCGCTCAAGGTCTGCTAATTATGACGAACCCGACACGATTTTGCCTACCCGCGGTGCCCCCACCTGCCGTGCAATGAGCTACGCCTTCGCCGATTTGGCGTTGTACGCGGCCGCGAATACGCCTTTGGCAAATGCCTCTAGCGTTGTCGGCGTCGTGTTCCCTTCAGAGCGCGCCTCTTGCGGGTCGAGTAGCCCATCATTCAATGCGTCGTTCATTTCGCTCATCAATGCTGCCGTCTTTCCCGGCAATCCCATCTGCTTCAACGCCTGTTCAACCATGAATGACGGAAACCGCTGGTATGACAGTTTGGGCTTCCCGATTTCCGCGCCCAGAATCCGTGCGGCTTCATCCTGAGAATATTCCGTCGGGCCGAGCAGTTCCCGGACCTGCATCCCAGTAAAGTCGCGTGCCACCAGCGCCTCGGCGGCGTAGTGTCCAATGTCGCTCGCTGCGATCATTGGTGTCTTCATGTCACCCTTGATCCCATTGCCGATAAATCCCATCGATTGGATCAGGCTAATCGCCATCAAATAATTTTCCATAAAGAAGACTGGCCTGAGCGCCAGCCGATTCAGCCCAGGTATGGCCGCCAACTTTTGTTCAAACCGATGCAGCCCCACGATTGGGCCGGTCTTTTCATCACGCTGCGCCCCGATGCTGCTCAACAGCACCACGTGCGAGACACCGGACGCTTTGACCGCGTCGGTAATCGCGTCGCTGATTCGATTGCCCATCGCCATGAAATCCGGAGCATTCACCTGCGGTGGAATCATCACGTACGCCGCTGTCGCGCCACTGAATGCGCGCGTCAACGCTGGTGTGTCCGTCACATCTGCGCCGAACGCTTCCGCGCCATCGCCGAATATTCGCGTAATCTTCGCGGCGTCCCTGCCCACGGCTCGCACTTTCTCGCCCTTTGCAATCAGCGCTTTGACGGCTGCGGCTCCTGTGTTGCCTGTTGCGCCTAGCACTACGTACATGTCGCCTCTCTCCCGAAATTGTTTGCCTGCATTGGTAACTCTATCGCGAGTTTTTGGTTGGAACGGAACGCAACTTAGCTCGGTCTCAATTACAGCATAGGCACTTTCACGCCGTTCTTCTTCGCAAACGTAATCGCTTCGGGGTAACCGGCGTCCACGTGTCGCGCCACACCCATGCCCGGATCGTTTGTTAGCACACGCTCAATGCGCGTCGCCATCTCCTTGGTTCCGTCAGCCACGGTCACTTGCCCCGCATGTTGTGAGTATCCAATTCCCACGCCACCGCCATTGTGAATCGAGACCCACGACGCGCCGCTCGCTGTGTTCACGAGCGCATTTAGCAACGGCCAGTCCGCAATCGCGTCCGAACCATCGCGCATCGATTCGGTTTCCCGGTACGGCGACGCTACCGACCCGCAATCCAAATGGTCCCGCCCAATTACGACTGGTGCTTTCAACTCGCCCTTCGCCACCAGGTCATTCAGTGCAAGGCCAAATTTGTCGCGCTCGCCATATCCCAGCCAGCAAATCCGCGAAGGCAGGCCTTGAAATCGTACTCGCTTTTGCGCCAGCGTAATCCAGCGGCGCAAATGCTCGTGCTCGGGAAACATTTCCAGGACAAGCTTGTCGGTCCGCGCAATGTCCGACGGCTCACCCGATAGTGCTGCCCACCGAAACGGCCCTTTGCCTTCGCAAAACAGAGGCCGGATATACGCCGGCACAAATCCCGGGAAGTCGTACGCATCTTTTACGCCCTCCTGAAACGCAAACGTTCGAATGTTATTGCCGTAGTCGAACGTTATCGCGCCCAGCTTTTGCAGCGCCAACATTCCTCGTACATGTTCGGCCATCGCTGCCAGCGATCGCTTCTGATATTCGGCGCTATCTCTCTTCCGCAGCTCCTGCGCAGCTTCGAGCGACATCCCATTCGGCACATATCCGCCGATCGGATCGTGCGCGCTCGTCTGGTCCGTCAGCAAATCCGGCACCACTCCGCGCTTCGCCAATTCCGGAATCACATCCGCGCAATTTCCAACCAATCCAACCGACGTCGCCTCGCCTTTGCGCACTGCGTTCTTCAATATCCGCAGCGCTTCATCGAGCGAAGTGACCATCACGTCGCAGTAGCCCGTCTTCAGCCGCTTCTTAATCCGCTCCGGATCGACGTCAATTCCCAGAAACGCAGCGCCGTTCATTGTCGCGGCCAGCGGCTGTGCGCCGCCCATTCCGCCCATTCCGCCGGTCACCACAAGTTTTCCGGCAAGCGTCCCGTCAAAGTGCTGCCGCGCAGCCGCAGCAAATGTTTCGTAAGTCCCCTGCAAAATCCCTTGCGTGCCGATGTAAATCCAGCTGCCGGCCGTCATCTGGCCATACATCATCAAGCCCGCGCGATCGAACTCGTGAAACTTGTCCCAACTGTTCCAGTGCCCAACTAAATTCGAATTGCAAAGCAAAACGCGCGGCGCATACTCATGCGTGCGAAACACCGCCACTGGCTTTCCAGACTGCACCAACAACGTTTCATCGTTTGCCAATTCGTGCAGCGACCGCACAATTGCATGAAAACTTTCCCAATTTCGCGCCGCCTTGCCTGTACCGCCGTACACCACCAGGTCCTCGGGCTTTTCCGCCACTTCGGGATCGAGGTTATTCATCAGCATGCGCAACGCCGCTTCCTGCTGCCAGCCTTTGCAGGAAATCTGCGTCCCTCGCGCCGCTCGAAACGGCCCCTTAGACAGCGCCGCTCCCCTCAAGATATCAGTCGTCGCACTCATCGCGCTCTCCGTGGCCCATCTTAGCTTACGCACGGGTCGTTTGCACGACAGTGGCTGAGCACACGCTTCTTTCCCTGCATTGCGCACTATTTTTCGCTAAGGTACAGTGACGTTGTCACCCATGAGCTCCGGGACGCTCCCCTCAAACCTCTTGCACGCCATCGACACGTGGCCCAATCCGCGTGCGCAGATGTTTCGGACCGGCGCCGGTTGGCAAGAGATCTCGTCGAAGGAATTTCTTCGCCGCATCGCCGGGTTGTCGCAGGCTTTCTTTGAACTGGGCGTAAAACCGGGCGATCGCGTCGGCCTCTTCGCGGCAAACCGTCCCGAGTGGCACACCGCGGACTTTGCTATCACGGGTGCGGGCGGCGTCACCGTTCCCGTCTATTTCAATGAATCCTCCGAGCGGATAGCCTACATCCTCAATCACGCCGAAGCGAAAATTCTCTTCGTTGCTGGCGATGCGCAACTGGCTAAACTTCTCGAAATTCGCGCGGCGCTCAAACATTTGGAACATATCGTCGTCGCCGACGCCAGCAACGATATCCCAGCCGACTGCCTCCGCTACGAAACGCTCATTGCCTCGGCCGGAGGCGCTGAGGTCGCCGCCTACCGTTTGCGCGCCTCGCGAGTTCTTCCTGGCCAACTTGCATCCATCATCTACACCTCCGGCACCACCGGTGAGCCGAAAGGCGTCATGCTCACGCACACGAATTTCTGCAGCAACGCCAACGACGTCGGTTGTGACTTCAATCTCGCCGCCCGGGACGATGTCGCGATTTCTTTCCTTCCTCTAGCTCACGTCTACGGCCGCACGCTCGATTACATCTATCTTTTCCAATCCGTAGCGGTCGCGTACGTCGAAATTGTCGACCACCTCGCGCAGGCACTAAAAGAAGTTCGCCCCACCGTGATGGCCGCCGTTCCCCGCGTCTTCGAAAAGATTTACGCCAAGCTCACGGAGCAAGGCAGCCGCGAAACTGGACTCAAGCGGAAGATTTTCTATTGGGCTATCCGCACCGCGGAACTCACAGCGCTCTGGCGATGTGGCGAAGCCAACGTTGGCCCGCTGTTGAAATTACAGTGGCTAATCTCCGACAAACTCGTTTATTCGAAAATTCGCGCGGGAACTGGCGGCCGCCTCCGAATCGTTCCCTCCGGCGGCGCGCCCTTATCGAAAGCGCTCGCCGAATTTTTCTGGGCCGTCGGTGTTCCGATCTATCAAGGCTACGGGCTCACGGAGACTTCGCCGATCGTCTCCAGCAACTATCCGAAAAATCGCGTCGGCAGCTCCGGCCAGCCGATTCCGCATTGTGAAGTTCGCATTGCCGGAGACGGAGAAGTGCAGGTCCGTGGCCCGATGATTATGCAAGGCTATTACAAACGGCCCGACGCCACGCGTGAAGTGCTCGACGACGAAGGCTGGTTTTCAACCGGCGACATCGGCTATCTCGACAAAGACAACTATCTCTTTATCACCGACCGCAAAAAAGACTTAATCAAAACCGCCGGCGGAAAATTCGTCGCGCCCCAACCCATCGAGAACGCATTGAAGACGAGTCCGTACATTCTCAACGCCATGGTCATCGGCGATCAACGCAAATTTGTCGTGGCGTTAGTCGTGCCAAACCCCACGACCGTCGCCGCGAAAATCGCCGAGCAGGGAATTTCGTGTAAGTCGAACGAAGAGATAGCCGCGCATCCATCCGTTCGCAAGTTGCTCGACGCTGAAATCCAGCGCTTGACGGTTCACCTGGCGCAGTACGAATCCATCAAGCGCTTTTCCATTCTGCCGAACGACTTCACCTTCGACAACGGCGCACTCACCTTTACCATGAAGCTCAAACGACGTGTCGTCGAACATCAGTTCCGTGACGTCATCGATTCGCTCTACCTCGACGTCGCCGAACCGCGCCCCGTCATTCAGCCTTAAAATAAGTCAGGCTGCTGCACAGGTCCTACACGACAACCCGGTTCCTTGTAATTAATTCGCCAGCGGTCTGCCGTCTGGGCCGAGATACTTCAATTCACCCAGGTTCAGCCCTTTCACGCCGGCTTCAATCTTCGCGCGATCGCCGACAATCACCCAAGTCACTTGATCTGGATGCACGACAAGATGCGCCGCGTCGGCCAGATCGTTCGTCTTCAGCGCGCGTACTTTGCCCGCATACGTCTCGTAGTAATCGTCCGGCAACCCAAATTGCACGAGGTCCAGGATGGACCCGCCGACGGCATTCTGCGTCTCTCTCGACCCCGGCAAGCTGAGGGTTTCATTCGCCTGCACCTTTTCGAGTTCCTCCTGACTGAGCGGCCGGCTGCCCACCACGTCGTGGAACTCCTTGTTCATTTCGATTAACGATTCTTTTGTCTTATCCGTCTGCACTGGTGCTACCGCAAGGTACGGCCGCTGCCCGCGCGCATCCCACAGCCGCATACTTGCGCCGTACGACCAATGCTTGTCCTCGCGCAAATTCATATTCAAGCGCGCGCCGAAGTTGCCGCCTAGTCCGTCGTTCATCGCCTCAATCGCAATCTCCTTCGGATTGCCCTCTGGCGGCGCGACCACCCCGGCAACAATCACTGACTGCAGCGCGCCTGGCTTATCGATCAAATAGACCGTGCTCTTTGCCGGCAAATTCACCGTCTTCACCGTTTTCTTCGGGACGTTTCCGGATTTCCATGTCGAGAAAAGTTTCTCCAGCTTCGGCGTCACTTCGCTCAACGTTGTGTCGCCCACAATCACCAGCGTGGCATTATTCGGTTTGAACCAGGTGTCACGGAACTTCACGAGATCTTCCCTGGCCATTTTTACGACGCTCGCGCTCGTGCCTGAACCGGTCAACGGATTCCCGTACGCGTGATCGTTTCCGTACAAGAGTCCCGGCATCACGCGCAAGGCCGCCGCAACCGGCGAATTTTCTTCCCGCTTGATCCCAGCCAGAGTCTGCTTCTGTTGCCGGTCAAAATCGCTCTGCGGGAACGACGCATTCAGCACGACGTCCGCGTATAGTGCAAGCGAATCGTCCAGTTTCGATTTCAACGACGAAAGATGCACTGTAGACAAGTCCAGATTCGAACCAGCGCTGATCTGCGCTCCCAGTAATTCCTGCCGGTCGCTGATTTGCAAAGCATTCATAGTCTTCGTGCCGCCCGTCAGCAACGCCATCGTCATGCTCGCCGTGCCCGGCGACGCCAGTTGATCCGCCGCATATCCTGCATCAAAGGCCAGCGTAAAATTAACCAGCGGGACTTCGTGGCGCTCCGCCAGAATCACCTTCAATCCATTCGAAAGTGTGCTCCGCTGCAATTTCGGCAGCTTCAATTCCGGAGGCGCTCCCGGCGTCGGCATCTTGGACCGGTCCGCCCCGTTCGCTTCAGCCTTGAAGTCAGGGAAGGGCGTTACTTCCAGGATGTACACACCGTCCGAAAGCCAGTTGTTCGCTGCGGTCTTGAGATCCTCCGCTGTTGCGTCGTGTACCCGCTTCAACTGCGTCTTATATGCCTCCGGGTTCCCCACGAAAACCTGGCCTTGCGCCAAACGATCGGACTTTCCTCCGAA
This sequence comes from Candidatus Dormiibacterota bacterium, assembly GCA_035577625.1. Taxonomy (GTDB): domain Bacteria; phylum Acidobacteriota; class Terriglobia; order Acidiferrales; family UBA7541; genus Acidiferrum. The sequence continues at coordinate 16,093 of DATLVG010000089.1, read as the reverse complement.
TCCGCCAATCCGCTCAATCCCGCGAATAAAATTCGCCTCAAACTGCGCTTTCACGCGTGCCAGTTCCTCTTCGGTTGGCCCATCCTTCAAAAATCGTGCCAATTCTTCGTCCAACTCCTTTTCCACCTGCCGCAAGTTTTGCCCCGCTCGCGCAGTCACTTGCACGCGAAACTGTCCGCCAATTTCTGAAAGGCTCACAAAAGCATTCGCGTCCGTCGCAATCTGATCGTCATAAACTAGCCGCTTGTAAAACCGCGACGATTTCCCACTGCTCAAAACATCGCTCACCAAATCCAGATAGTCGGCTTCCGCGCTTCCGTACTGCGGTATGTTCCAAATCTTGTAAATCCGCGCTTGCGGCACGCGGTCTTGTACGGTCTGCCGGTGCGTCCCACTCATCTTTGCAATCCACACCGATTGATGATTCACCGGCGGTCCTGCCGGAATGTCGCCGTAGTACGTTTGGACTTTTTCTTTCGCGGTCTTCAGATCGATGTCGCCTGCGAGCACCAGTACCACGTTCGATGGCCCGTAATAAGTTCTGAACCACTCCTTCACATCGTTCATCGAAGCCGCATCCAGATCCGCCATCTCGCCGATCGTGGTCCACGAATAGGGATGTCCCGCCGGATACGTATTTTGCGTAATCAATTGCCGCGTCACGCCGTACGGTTGATTCTCGCCCTGCCGCTTTTCGTTCTGCACCACGCCGCGCTGCAGCGTCAGCGTCTTCTCATCGAAGGACCCAAGCAAATGCCCCATGCGGTCCGATTCGAGCCACAGCGTCATATCCAGAGCCGACGTCGGCACGTTTTCAAAATAATTCGTCCGGTCGCTGTTCGTTGTTCCATTCAGATCGGTCGCCCCGATGCGCTCCATCGCGTCGATGTACCGATCCTTCGAATGTTCGCTTCCGCCGAACATCAAGTGCTCAAACAAATGCGCAAATCCCGTCTTCCCTGGCTTTTCATTTTTCGATCCGACGTGATACCACGTGTTCACCGCCACGATCGGCGCTTTGTGATCTTCATGCACGATCACCGTCAAGCCATTGTCGAGCACGAATTTTTGATAAGGGATTTCCACATCCTGCGCGCGCACCGCCACCGCTGCAAAGCAAACCAGTGCAACTGCCATCCACCTGAATTTCATTCCGGGCCTCCGACATATTTGTTGAACGTTTAAGAGTTGGAATTGCGAGAGACGAACCCACCCCACCACCTGCTATTAAGACGCGCCCCACCGTTTTCGGTTACGCCGAGAGCTATGCGTGCAATATAGGCTGCTCTTCGTCGCGGCTCGAAAGTGTACACCGCCGCCCTCCGCGTTCTACAATCATCTTTCACGGAGCCGATTCTCGTGTCAGACCAACTGGTTATTGCAGGGCGCGCTTTTTCTTCACGTTTGATTGTCGGAACGGGGAAGTACCGTAGCTTTCCGGAAATGGCTCGCGCCCACACGGCCAGCGGCGCGGACATGGTCACAGTCGCGGTCCGCCGTGTCAATCTCACCGACAAGTCCAAGGAATCGCTCCTCGACTACATTCCTCGCGACAAGATGTTCATCCTGCCCAACACCGCCGCGTGTTACACCGCCGACGAAGCTATTCGCACCGCTCGATTGGGAAGGGAAGTAGGTCTTTCGAATTGGGTTAAGCTTGAAGTGATTGGCGACCAGCAAACACTTTATCCCGACACTGAACAATTGATTGAAGCCACTCGCGTCTTGGTCAAGGAAGGTTTTGTCGTTCTGCCCTACACGAACGACGATTTGATCGCCGCACGCAAGCTGATTGACGCGGGCGCCTCCGCCATCATGCCGCTTGCCGCGCCAATCGGTTCCGGCCTCGGCGTACAGAATCCCGCGGCATTGCGTATCTTGCGCGAACGCATCACCGAAGTTCCCATGATCGTCGATGCCGGTGTCGGCACTGCAAGTGACGCAGCGGTCGCGATGGAACTCGGCGCCGACGGCATTCTCATGAACACGGCCATTGCGGAAGCCGCTGACACTGTCCTCATGGCCGAAGCCATGCGCGACGCCACCCTCGCCGGCCGCAAAGCCTTTCTCGCCGGACGCATGCCAAAGCGCCTCTACGCTTCAGCCTCGTCGCCCCTCACCGGCGTAGTTCGTTAGGGCTCAGTTTCTGCGCAGGTTGGATCGGGGTTGTGCCGATCGGTCGCCCGAATCGGCTATCCCTTTTTGGGAGCCGGCTTAAATCCCTTGCACTTGCAACCCGGGAAGTTGCAGTTCTGCGCAAGCTTCGTGTTCTCGTACATTGGACCATACATTCGTACGTGAATACTCTTCGCATGGCCGCAGGTACATCGCTGGATTCTTGTGTTGTGCATCGCTAGTTCGCCTCGCCCGCACCCTGAATCGCAACAACCCTTGAGTCCGCTTATATCCCGCCAAATTCGTCCACGGCTTTTATCACAACTATTCGGTCACTTCAACGGTTTGACGCAGAGTTGCCGTCTCTGCGCCGAATGTACTCGCAAGTATATCTAAAACTATCGTAATCTTTAAAGCGCTACTTTCGCTCTCCAGGTGCAGGGCCGGACTTGTATGAATCCAACGGCTATTTCCAACTCATAATCCAGAATCCAACGGCCGTACTGAGGAACCATGCCACCAACGTCAACTTGAAAGACTTCGAGAAGGCCCTCAAATTGTCCATCTTTACTTTGGCAATCAATGCCAGTTCGAAAATCTGATCCGTGACGTTGCGTAAAATCTGCTCCGGCTCGGCGCGCGCCACCGCTTCGAAATACTTGTCGCTCGTTTCAAACCGCGTCACGTGCCCAAAATAGAGTAGGTCGGCTCCCGGTTTCGGTTCTTGGTGGGGCCTCGCAATCCGCGGCGTCATCACGTGCGAAATCAAATACATCGACCACACGAACCCGATCACAGACAGAACGTATGTCGCCGCGTAAAGCCCGCTGGCAAACGCGCCCGCCCCGTCCCATCGCAATTTCGGCAGGACCTCGCGCCCAAGCGGAATCGTGCTCGCTCCAAAAAACAACAAAAAGGTCACAAGGTATCCGGCTTTCAAATCCGCCGCGCGGATAATCGCCTGCTGGTCTTCAAAATTCTTCCAAGCAAAATGCAGCCGCTCTTCCGTGGCGTCCGCCAATCTTCAGCCTCCCGCTGCCTTCTTTGCCGCGGCGCTGTCGAAGCTCTCGCCGTAAATTGCCGGAACTTTCCCGCCCATCGCCCGCAAATATGCCGACAGCTGCCCACGATGATGAATCGAGTGATGCAGCGCAAACTGAAGGTACATTACTGCCGGCAACTGAAACAATCCGCGAAAGTCCACGGTCTTCGTCAACTGCTCGGGCGTCAGCTTGCTGAGTTTCGCCAGCGTGTCAGCCGTGCTTTGTTCGTACCACGCAGCGATTTCCGCCGGCGTCTTCGCGCTCTCAGGCAGTGGCGACGGCCCACTCGTATTGAATTCGCCGTGAATCGGAATGCTCAGCAGACGGCATTCCGCTGCTGCAATATGCCGCATCAATTCCAGCGCCGTCTTTGAACACTCGTCCGGCCTATAGTCGGTTCTGTCCGCCGGAACCGCCGCAATCACGTTCTTCGTCGCCGCGCTCTCTTGCTTCACCGCAGCAATATACATTCCATTAACAAACAGCGCTTGTTCTGCCGTTATCCCAGCCATAATTTGTCTTCCTCCCGCACTTTATCCGTACAGCGCCGCGATTATACTCCCTCCCTCTAACCCGTCCGAAACATAAAGTGCCACATCACGTCCACCGCTCCGTGAACTATCGCTGACGCAAAAATCGAATTCGTCCTCCGCCATGTCCACCCATAGAAAAATCCCGCAATCGATGCCAGCAATACGTATCGCCAATTCGGAAATCCGCCGTTCGTGATGTGAGAAAATCCAAAAAGCACTGACGCAAAGACCCAACCCCCCAAATCGCTGTTCATCGCCCGTGAAAGACAATTCTGCAGCAGCCCGCGAAACAAGAATTCCTCCGGCCACGCCGTAAAAAACAAAATTCCCAGGGCTAGCGCCGGCTCCGTCTTCCAGTGCGCCCACTGCACGTCAAACGCAATAAATCTCAGCTTCACTCCGAGCGGTATCGCGATGCACGCAAACGCCAGCAAGCTCGCCAAAATCGAAAACGCCCAGTCGCTGCCCCACCCAAACGTATATCCCGCACCTTTCACTCGCCGCAGCAACAAAAATCCCGCAACCGCCAAATTCACCGCGAGCAGCACCGTCAGGATGTACGACAGTCTTCCGCCCGGATACGGCCAGATCGTCCGCGACGGTCCAAACTTCACCGCCACCCAAATTCCTGCGACCACCAGCAAATCCTGCCATGTCCCAGCCGCCGCTCCTCTAGCACTTGCCAGCAATGCCAGCGGCACAAACACGAACACCGCCACTTCTCCCAATCTCAAAAACGAAAGTGTTCCCGTTCCCGTCGCATACAGCACGTAAACCAGAAACAGCGCCACGCTGTATAACCAACCCGCCCCCGGCCCAGCCGCCGCAACTCGTTCGAGTAATCCCCGCGCCGCAAACAGCAGCATTCCTGCGAACAAAATTCCGAACGCCGCAAACGACGCCACAAACGCTCGCCCGCCGTACGAATACCCGTACCCCGACACCGTGGCAAACAAGACCATCCCGAAGCACAGCACTCCCCAAACACCCAGCATGGGCATCGGTCCGATTTGGCGCGTCGTGGGCAAGCGAATATTGTACAGTAACGTTTCGCAATCACTTTTTCGCGATGAAACGCTTCTTCTACATCAATTGGATGCCTCGGCCGCTTGGTGGCCGCTCAAGAAAAAGTGGGCCGCGCCGACTTCGAAGTCTCGCCCCTTGCGAAATATCGCCGTCATGAAGCGCCTAGCCTACATCGACTGGATGCGTGGCCTCGCCTGCGTACTCATGTTCCAAACGCATTGCTACGATTCGTGGCTCAGCCCCGAAGCACGCAAATCTCCTGTCCTTGTCTGGTCGCACCTTCTCGGCACCTTTCCCGCTCCGCTGTTCATCTTTCTCGCTGGAGTTTCCTTCGCGCTCGTCACCGAGCGCCTTCGTGAAAAGGGAATCGACCGCACCGTCGTCGCCGAACAAACCATTTTTCGCGGCGCGGAAGTGCTCGGCCTCGGCTTTCTCTTCCGCATTCAGGAATTTGCCCTCGGCTTCGGCTACGCGCCCTGGACGGATCTTTTCCGCGTCGATGTACTCAATATTCTCGGCCTCTCTATGATTCTCATGGGCATGCTCTGCTACTTCACCGGCAGCGCATCGACCGGCACAGCTCGCACTCGCTCAATACTCGCCGCCTTCGTTGCTGCATCCATCATTGCCATGCTGACCCCGCCGCTCTGGACCACCTTCCGCCCGAAATTTCTTCCCTGGCCCCTCGAGTCCTACGTCAACGGCGTCCACATCTTCAACGCCCCTCAGCCCTGGCTCTTTCCGCTCTTTCCCTGGGCCGCTTTTGCCTTCGCGGGATTAGCCGTCGGTTTTTTTCTGCAAACCGAATTCGCCAGGCACCGCGAATCGCTCGCCTTTGCCCTCCTCGGCATCGTTGGCATTGCCGCCAGCGCGCTTTCTCAACTCTTCGACAAATCTCCAGTCCGCCTCTACGCCGTCTACGATTACTGGCACTCCAATCCCGATTTTCTCCTCATGCGTTCCGGCCTTCTCCTCGTGATTCTCTTCGCCTCGTACGCCTGGTGCCGCTGGGGCTTCGCACAAACCGTCTTCAGCCCGCTCATTCAACTCGGCAAAACGTCTTTGCTTGTCTATTGGGTTCACATCCAGCTGGTCTACGGCGGGCTTTCCATCTTGCCTAAGCGCCAATGCAGCGTCGCCAAAGCCACATTCGGCCTGGTCACAATCTTTCTCGCGATGCTCGCTGTGTCGTTGATTCGAACCAATTGGAAGAAATGGCGGCCTGCCGGTTCCTCAGCCCCCGCCGCGGCCTAGCGCGTTACGGTTTCCCTGAAGAATTTCGTTCGCTCTGCTGCGATTGCGGAATCTTGATAATCACTTCACCCGGCTTCGCCAATCCCAATCCATCCCGCGCGATCGCTTCAATCTTGTTCGGATCTGTCCGCAACGCTTGCACTTCTTCTGCAAGCTCCGCATTTTCCTTGTTCAATCGGGCGATATCTTCTTGCACTTTCGCAATTTCCTGCTTCGTCCGTCTCATCGCCAGATATCCGTGCGTGCCAAACACGTCGTGCACGACTAGTGCCGCAATACAAAGCGCCAGCACAATCCGTCCATAACTGTGCCACAGCCCATGCAAATCCAGCTGCTCCTTCTTCGTGGCTTTCATCTCATCCCTTCAAAATCCATTCCGTTGCATCCTTGACCAATTTCGCCGAAGCCGCCGCGCTCTCCGCTTCCACGTACAAACGCAATAATGGCTCCGTTCCGCTCAGTCGCAGCAGCATCCACGTTCCATCTTCAAACGCAAATTTCGCTCCATCCGTCCGGTCCACCGACGCCACTTTCCTTCCAATCAGCGTCGACGCCTCCGTTTTCGACTTCTCAATTGCGCTCGCCTTCTGTTCTTCCGTCAAATGCAAATTTTCGCGGACCGGCCAATACTCGCGCCCCAATTTCTTGAACAGTGTCATCACCTGCTCGTGAATTGACGCTCCCCGCGCTGCCATCATTTCCGCCACCAGAAGACACGCCACAATCCCATCTTTTTCCGGCACGTGTCCGCGCATCGTCAATCCCGCGCTTTCTTCTCCGCCCATCGCAATCTTATCTTCCCGAATCAATTGTCCAATGTATTTAAATCCCACCGGTGTCTGATACGTCTTCTGCCCACGCGCCTTCGCCGCCGCGTCCACCAGCTCCGAAGTCGCCACACTCCTCGCCGCTGGCAAATTCCATCCTCTCGACTCAACCAGATAGTCGTACACCAGCGCCAAAACATGATTCGGCGCCACCCAAGTCCCGTCGCGATCCACAATCCCAAACCGGTCCGCGTCGCCATCCGTCGCTAGCCCCGCCGCCGCTTTCGAATCCACCACCGCTTTTCGCAACGGCGCCAGATTCTCCTCGCTCACGTCCGGCCCCGTACCATCGAACAAAACATCTCGATTCGTCCGCAGCGCTTCCACGCCCACACCATGATCTGTCAGCACCTTATCTAGATACCCTGCTCCGCATCCATGCAACGCATCCACGACAAATTTCGATTTCGCTTTAGCCAGCACATCGAACCGTACCAGCTCTGCCACCCGCTTCAAATACGCTGCGCGAAGATTCACCATCTCCGCTTTCTTCTTCTCGTGATGTCCCAGCGCCGCCACGCCTCCCGCCGCGAACAGCCGGGCCGATCGTGCCTCGATATCTTTCGTCACCTCCGGCAGGGCCGGCCCCGCATCCGCGGACGAAAACTTCAACCCGTGATACTGAGCCGGATTGTGGCTCGCCGTAAAATTCACCGCCCCATCCAGCTTGCTCCGCTGAATCTCGTAAGCAACCGCCGGAGTTGGCGTAAACGTCTCGCACAACAACGCCCGTACTCCGTGATGCTGCAGAATCTCCACCGCCAGTTGTGAAAATTCCTCCGAATAAAATCTCGTATCGTATCCGACTAGAATTGTTGGATGATTTGTCTTAGACTTGACATGTTCGGCAATCGCCGTTACCGCCAGGCGCACATTCGCGAACGTAAATTCATCTGCGATTAATCCGCGCCACCCCGAGGTGCCGAATTTTATGGGTGATCGAGCGTCGGCGGCCGCTTTCGTTGGAGTAGCCATAACGCGGTATTCTAGCCTTACGCCAGCCTCCGCGAAAGGTTTTTGCTGTGTCGTAAGCGGGTCAGTCTTGAATTTTTTCCACCGGCTCCCCAGCTCATGAGGAGAAGAAAATGCCCTCGTCCAAAACAGCTCGCATCGTGCTCGTCACCTGCGGAAACCTCATCGAAGCGCGCCGCATCGCCAGCAAAATCGTCCGCAAGCGCCTCGCCGCCTGCGCCACGATAATTTTGGGACCCGTACAATCCGTTTACCGTTGGAAGGGGAAAGTTGAGAACGCGCGGGAGCAGCTGGTTCTCATCAAAACTCTCGAAAAACAACTTCCCGCGCTCGAAGCCGAAATCAAACGTCTCCACAGCTATGACGTCCCGGAAATCCTCGCCCTACCCGTCCTCTGGGGCTCTGCCGACTATCTAAAGTGGTTGGGTGACAATTCGGGCTTGTAGGGCTGGCCGCTCCCGATTCTCACACGTACAACAACGCCTGATCCAAATCCGCCACAATATCTTCCACGTCCTCAATTCCCACTGACAGTCTCACCAGCCCTTCGCTAATCCCAATCCGCTCCTGCACTTCTTTCGGCATCGATGCATGTGTCATCACCGCCGGCAACGAAATCAACGTCTCCACTCCGCCCAAACTTTCCGCCAACGAACAAATCTTCACCTGATTTAAGAATCTCTTCGCTGCTTCGCCCGATCCCACATCAAACGACAACATCGCTCCCGGCCCGCGCTGCTGCTTCCGTGCGATTTCATGCTGTGGATGCGTCGGCAATCCCGGAAAATAAACTTTCCGCACCTTCGGGTGCGCATCCAGGTGCCGCGCCACCGCAATCCCGTTCGCATTGTGTTGCAGCATACGAATCGCCAGCGTCTTGATTCCTCGCGAAATCAAAAAGCAATCCATCGGCGCCAGCCCCGCTCCCGCCGACCGCTGAATAAAATAAATCTTCTCGGCATCCTCCGGCCGCGTTAGCACCACCGCCCCGCCTGTCGCATCGCTATGTCCATTCAGATATTTCGTCATTGAATGAACCACGATGTGCGCGCCAAGCTCGATCGGCCGCTGCAGATAGGGGCTCAAGAATGTGTTGTCCACCACCAGCGTCAAATTCCGGTCAGTCGCCACTTTTGCGATCGCCGCAATGTCCGTCACTCGCATCGTCGGATTCGTCGGAGTCTCGACGTAAAGCATCTTCGTATTGGGCCGCAGCGCCGCGCGCACCAGCTCCGGCGCTGACGTATCCACAAAGCTAAACTCAATCCCGAAATGCACCAGCAATTGCGTGGAAAGCCGGTACACGCCGCCATACACCGCCTCTGACAAAATCACATGATCGCCGGGCCGCAACAGCCGGAACACCGAATCAATCGCCGCCATCCCAGAGGTAAACACGTACGCGCTGTGTCCGCCTTCCAGCTTCGCCAGCGTCTTCTCCAGCGCTTTCCGGTTCGGGTGATTCGTCCGCGCGTAGTCATACCCCTGCCGGTATTTACCGAACTCTTCCTGCACGTATGTCGATGTCTGATAAATCGGCGCTACGATGGCGCCCGTCGCGCCATCAGGCTCCTGCCCAACGTGTATCGCATTCGTCGCAAATCCCATGGTCTTTCCCCTCAGCGGCTCGGCGCACACTCGGAACACGCACCAAGCCCTCTTCTGTCCGTTGTCTTTGGAGCAACTTCAGATCGCGCCGTCTAGCGTAGCCACTCTTGTTTACCCTGTAAGGGGCTGCTTTCTGCTGCCCGTGCGCGTGCCCCTGCGGAGCAAAGTCCCTACAACTTACAAGACCCTGCCACACCCGTCAATCCGCTCTGATAAACGCAGCTGGAGGGCGCATGAAAGAAGCGGATTCCACCGAAGAGCTTTTGCTGTAGATTCGATGCCGCGCCAACCTCGCGAGCGGAACTCTGGATCAAGGGAGCCTGCGAATGAATCTGCGTCTCGTTTCCGTGGCTATCGCATTGGTTTTGTCGGCAATGTTACTTGGTGCTGGCGTTTATGAGTCCGTCGTGGTGGCGCCGAATTTCCAGGGTGCTCCGGTTTCTTTGGAACATGCCCGCGGATTCTATCATGCAAGCAACCCAGGGGTGTTTTTCAGAGTGCTATCGCCAGCCACGCAACTTCTCCTTCTGGTGGCGTTGGTGTGCAACTGGGGGCCCGTTCCTGTGACGCGATGGAGGCTAGCTGGCGCGCTGGCGCTTGCGATTTTAGCCGACGTGATCACCTTCAAGTTTCACTACCCTAGGAATGCCATCCTGTTTCTCAATCCGTTGACGGGTCCGGCGGCAGACTTAGATCGAGTAGGGAGGGAATGGGCCGCGGGAAACTGTGCTCGTATCGGTTTAATTTTAATTGTGGTTAGTCTGGTGATGGCGTCAATGATTCGCATCGCTCGCGACACCGCCATCGGAGGACGCCGATTGTCTTGAAACGCGACCTGCATGGGTAAGCCCAATCCTGCAATGTTGCCGGTCTTGCGCACAAGCCGGCGGGACAGCCTTGCGCGCCCTCACCGCATCCAAATTTGCATCACGGAGGCTTGACCCGCACTGCCCGTTGCGTGGACTATATTTCTAAGCTCATGAAATCAAGACCCCTTGCCCTTATCGCTGTTGGTCTCCTTCTTTCTGGATGGCTCGCAACGTCCGCTTCGGCGCAAAACAGTCCTTCGCCCGATGGCGCCGCTGCTTCCAAGCAGGCGCAATCGAATCGCGTTCGCATTGAAGTCGTCGGTGGCGACGCCGACACGCCCGTGGAAAACGCCAGCGTCTATCTGAAGTACGTCGAAGAGCGAAAACTTCGCAAAGACAAAAAAATCGAACTCAACGTGAAGACCAACCGCGAAGGTGTCGCACACGTCCCGGACGCGCCGCTCGGCAAAGTCTTGATTCAAGTCATCGCCGAAGGCTGGAAAACCTACGGCAAGTGGATTGAAATCACCGATCCTCGCCAAACGGTCCGAGTGAAGCTCGAAAAGCCTCCTCGTTGGTACTGAGCTTAGGTACCGGCTTCTTTTCTCTTTTGTTTTATCGGAAAATCTACTTAACAACGGAAATGTTTGCTGCAAGATATTTTCTGCCTGCACTTGGTGTGCGGCAAACAAAGCACTTCGCTGCTCGCCAGTGTTCATCGTCACAAAATTCCTCACGCCACCGCTTTGTTGCACAAAAACTGTGCAAACCGCATTAGGCCGTTGAAGAATGGCGGGTTAACTCTGCCGCATGGCATCTTTTGCACAAAGTTTTCAACACCTGTGTTGAAAACTTCATGCGGCTGAAATATTTTTTCTGGACTTCGGCCAAATTCTTGCTCCGTCTTGCTTTCTCTCGTGCTTTGTCTTTCTCTGTGCCCTCTGTGCCTCTTCTCTCTGTGAACTCTGTGTTAAGCAGTTTCTCTCTTCCTCTCTTTGACCCAAACAAAATACAGGTGATACAGTTTTTCTCAGGCGCTTTCTTTCATGACCGAGATTCTGACTGAACTCGAAGAACCAAAATTTTCTCCCATTCGCATGATCGCTGGAAATCTCATGGCGCGTCCGCTTCGCGCCGTTCTCAGCATTCTCGCCATCTCCATTCAAGTCATTCTTGTCCTTATGATTGTTGGACTTACGACCGGTGTCGTGAACGAATGGGGCAAACGCGTCGAAGGCGTCGGCGCCGATATCCTCGTGCAGTCTCCCAACGCTTCGATCTTCTTCGCGTTCTCCAGCGCCGTCATGCAGGAATCTTTTGGACAGCAAATTGCCGCCCTCCCCGGCGTCGACGAAGTTGCTCCCACCCTCAGTTTGATGGACCAAAAAAACTTTGTCGTCATCTACGGCATTGACTACAAGCGGTTTAACGCCCTCAGCAAAGGCTTCTTGTTCGGTTCCGGCCGTCCGTTCGAATCTCCCGACGAAGCCCTCGCCGACGACATCGTCGCGCAATCGCGTCATCTCAAAGTTGGTGACCAGATCACACTCATGAATCACGCTTTCACCATCTGCGGCATCGTCGCTCACGGCAAAGGCGCTCGCTTCTTTATTCCGCTGAAGACCGCGCAGGATATCTCAGGAGCGGAGAAGCGCGTCTCCGTCTTCTACGTCCGCAGCAAGGGAGACACCGAAGCCACTCGCGCCGAAATTCTCAAACTCGATCCCAACAATCGCGTCCGTTCCATCGCCGAGTACATGACGCTCATGAACTCTTCGAATCTCCCCGAACTAAAGCCATTTATCAAAACCATGGTCGGTATCGGTATCGTCATCAGCTTTCTCGTTGTCTTCTTGAACATGCACACCCTCGTCCTCGAACGCACGCGCGAAATCGGCATCCTCAAGGCACTCGGATTCACTCGCGCAGGCATCGCGCAACTCTTGCTGGGCGAAACGCTGGCGCTTACCATCATCGGAAGTATCGTCGGCATTGCTCTAACGTTTCTGACCAAAGCCGTCCTCACGCAGACGGTCCCCACCCTGCAAATCTCCATCACCAATCAATGGATCCTCGGCTCAATTCTTCTCGCCACCATCGGCGCCACCGCCGGCGCACTCTATCCCACTCTCCGCGCCGCCTCCTACGACCCCGTCGTCGCCCTCGCCTACGAATAACTTTCGGGTCGTCAGGGCGCTCATGTACTTTTCACCCGTTCCTTGTCACGTAGCATCCCGTCCCAGAAATTCATCGAGTTCGTCCCTGCTCGTAACTTTGTGGCATAGCTCGACGGTGCCACTTGGCTTTCGTAGGACCGCCACTTTGTGCCGATAGCTGAACGGAATCTGGTCGGCCTGGCCCTGTTCTTTGGTAGGCTTGCCCTGGGAGCAACCCGAAAACAGATGAGCCTGCGTTTGAACGTAATCCTGTTCTGGTTCGCGCTTAGCGCCGTTCAAGGGGCTGTGGGCTCTCAGTCCAAAATCGCGATCACTCATGTCTCCGTCATTGATGTTCGGGCAGGAACGATCAAGAAGGACATGACGGTCTTAATCGTAGGTGGCCGGATTAGCGCCGTCCGAACGGCCAAGCGAAACGAAAGGCCGCCCACGAAAGAAATGGAAGTGATTGACGGGCGGGGGAAATATCTAATCCCGGGTCTTTGGGACATGCACGCCCACAGCGACGGTGATGATCGCGTGCTGCGGTTGTTTATTGCGTATGGAATTACAGGGATTCGCGACATGGCGGGAGACGCTACGAAACTCGCGGACGCGCGACGTCGCATCATGTCGGGAAAATTGACTGGACCGAGGCTGGTGTTCTCGGGCCCGATGCTCGAGGGGCCGCCGTCGCAAGCCGATGATTGGACCTGGATCATTCACTCGCCTGAGGAAGCGCGCCACGCCGTCGACAGACTAGTGGAGTTGCGCGTTGATTTCGTCAAGGTACACGATGGGCTTTCGCGACAGAGCTATCTTGCAATCGCTGCGGCCAGCAAAGAGAAGGGCATCTCATTCGTGGGCCACGTGCCAGCTTCGATGACACCAGCCGAAGCCTCGGATCTGGGCCAGAAAAGCATCGAGCACCTTGAGTTCGTCCCGAAATCCTGTCACGCGATCCTTGATTCGGTAGCCGGAGGCGCGCCGGCAAATCCACCTTCTGGCTGCGACCCGCAATCGCTTGACGATCTGCTTCATCGGTTTGCGCAGAATGGCACCTGGCTCGACCCGACCATTCAGAGTTTCCGTTACTGGGCGCCGACGCAGTGGAGTGCGATCTTTTCGGAATTTCGTGAGCTGGTTCCGTCCATTCGACAGAACCACGTCTCGATTCTCGCTGGCACGGACTCGAGCGGCGTTCTCGAACAGAAGGGTGATCCACCCGGCACCAGCCTGCATGATGAATTAGCTCTTTTTGTCGACGCCGGTTTTGCACCATCGGAGGCTCTTCGTGCGGCGACTTTGAACCCCGCTCTCTTTTTGGGTCTTTCCGACTCTCAAGGAACCATCGAGGCTGGAAAAGTCGCAAACTTGGTTCTTTTGCAAGCTAATCCGCTAGAGGACATACGCAATACAGGACGGATCGTCGCAGTGATTTCCGAAGGGCGTTACCTTAATCGGGAAATGTTGGAGCGTTTGCGACGAGAGAACTGCCGCAACTGTTCAACAGGTTCTGCTCACTAATAACCGTGAGATTCTTCCAGCTTCGACCCCGTCGTCGCACTCCCCGCCGTTCCGGCAGCGAATACAAAAGGAAGTACGGGCAGGCAACATGTCGCCGCAGCTAGGACCGTTCCTACCGGCGACAATCCAGCCGCAAGTCCCCCCTGCGAAGAAGCTTTGTTCGTCGCGCCAATCGTCCGCTACTCATCCTAAGCTCGCCCTACTTAGGGTCTCGCCGTACGACGCCTGCATAACGCCACTCCGTCAGAAACGCTGCGCCTACCCCGATGAGCACGACTGGCCAAATCAGAATGGTATTGACGTGAAGGATGTTTAGGTCGCACAGCAAGGACGCTACCGCGGCGATCAGGAACAGCGGCGCAGTAAGAACGCAGTGAAGAGTGCGATTCCTGACCCAGTTCGCAATGCAGCCGATCCCCATGGCAAAAAGAATGGTGGTGGCGGACGACCCGTGCAGCGGACGCCAATAAAGTCCTATGAAGCTGAGCGCTCCCCACGCAATCAAAGACGCAACGAACCAATAGAGGATCGCCGCCGGTGAGCTACAGCAAGCTATCTTGTCCTCTCTCATAACTTGGCGCCTTGCTTCACGGAACTCCTAATGATTTGCCCCGAAAAAAGGCCGAAACGCCCCTGCTCCTTTTCACTTTCTGGTGCCTTGCCGCGCTTTCAGCACTGCTCGATGAACCATCTCCGCTGGTGGAAGCCCGGCCCGCTTCGATCCAGGATACAGACGGCAACTCAGCGCGAAACTCCACGTGTTCTGCGACTCTTCCGCGACATCTACTCCATCAATTCGGATGGTTGGTGAGCCGCAAAATCCAAGTTCGTTGGCCGTTCCTTCGTCCCTCACGAGTACCTCGTTGATCTCAGCCTCGACACCTTCCACGGCCAAGACTTGTTTAACCAGATTCACTGCCGCACGGTGAGTCGGGCAGTCTGCTACATGTAAGACCTCAACTTTCACTCGGCACTCTCCGGCTTAGCGCGCATTCGCTTCTCGCAAGATTGGGCAATGCGCGGATCGCTTGCGCAATTCTTTGTTGCAACTGCGCAGAGCCAAACGCAGTTCGTGTTCTAGTTTTTGAAGGTCGGTAAGTTTCCGCCGCACATCCGCCAGTTTCTCTTGAAGCCGGCGCTGGACCGGTGCGCACGGTCGCAAGCGGTTCTCTCGCAGCTTCAAGAGACTTCGAATCTCACTGAGCTTGAACCCCAGACCCTGAACTCGTCGTATGAAAGCCAGAGTCTCGACGTCGCCTTCACCGTACAGACGGAACCCTCCTTGCGTTCTCGCCGCCCTCGGCAGCAACGTGGTGCGCTCATAGAAGCGAATCGCGTCAACGCTGAGGCCAATCTTCTTTGCGACGACACCAATTTTCATGGCTCCATGCCTCCTTCTCAGACGCTACACCCTGGAGTATAGTCCAGAGTCAAACCTTTATTTCGCATCCCCTCGGATCTGCACTCGATGACCGCCGCTCCCAGCCATTTCTGCTCTCGACATCAACGACGATCAAGAGAGGTTCGATTCCGCAAAGATCGCCACACCCGGCCGAGCGGACGTGTCGAAAAAACCGCAGAGTCAGCGAGCTCGAGCACAGGGGAGTAAGAAATGAACGAGGCGCTGCGTCAGGATTGGTCTTTCGACGGTGCGGCGTCCACCGTCCGGTTCAGTTTGAGCTTCTGCGGGTCGATCACGATGTGCTTTGTCATCTTACGGTCCCAGGAATAGGTGACGTGGACCAGCCCGTCTGATGTCTGGATTACGGCCGGGTACGAATAGCCTTTGTTACAACAGATGTCGAGCCGCTCCTGGGGCGTCGGGGCTGGTGTCTGGACCACGAACGGATTCACTTGAGTGGGTGTGCGGGGCACGTCCTCTAACGTGAGGACGTGGTCCCATTTCAGCCCATCGTGCGAAATTGCCACGTCGAGGGGATACCGATTGCCGTGGCCCGGGAATGTGCGCGGAGTGGTTGTAGATCAGCAGTTGACGCCCTTCGGCCAGCGTCACGCCGTCAATGCCAGAGTTCGGATTGGGCAGCTCCGCTGCCGCCAACGCTGTCCAGGTGCGTCCACCGTCGGATGACCACGTCATTGCAATAACTCCCTGCTTCGTACGGCAGAGCGCTTCAAGCTTTCCCTGACCGGGAAGCAGAATCGTTGGCTGGATAGCGTCGAACCCCGCGCCCTTGTCCACCGGTCCGACGCTTTGCCACGTCC
>DATLVG010000088.1:0-20101 GCA_035577625.1 Candidatus Dormiibacterota bacterium | reverse complement strand
GCCGCAATACAAACCGCATGCGTTCTTCCACGATAGACCGTTCCTTCCATGGCATGGACACCTCCGTGCTGGACTAGTCCAGCACGGAGGTGTAAACCATGTCTCCGGAACGTTTTGTAAAGGGATGATCCGACCGCTCACCATGTACGGTCGCTCACAGTTTTCTTCCTTGCGCCAGTTCTCGCGTTTCTCGTACTCCGTTCGTTTTACGCCTGCTTCCTTTAAACCGTATTGACACACTTTTTGCCCTTACTCGGCTAATATTACAGGCTCCGCAAAGGGCAGTTTCCGAGACCGGCGGATTGGAGTAAGTCATGAACGCAACTCCGAACGGCAAGCCTCAGCTAACCCCTGCTCAGCAATACCTGAACGATCTGTGGGATGAGCACATTCGCGACGAGTTTTCCGACAAAGATGCCATCTCCACAATCGACACGATGGTTCCCGATGCATACGTGAATCATGTTCCGGTACTGACTGGCGGCGTCGGAAGAGAACAACTCAGGGAATTTTATTCGAAGCACTTTATTCCAAAGATGCCTCCGGACACGGAAATCGTGCCAATCTCGCGCACGATTGGTGAAGAGCGGCTGGTTGACGAAATGATTTTCAAATTCACTCACACGATGGAAATGGATTGGATGTTGCCGGGCGTGGCGCCGACGGGAAAGCGAGTTGAGTGCCCTTTGGTTGTGATTGTGCACTTCCGGGACGGGAAGCTTGCCAACGAGCACATTTATTGGGACCAGGCGTCGGTTCTGGTTCAAGTGGGATTACTGGAAGCGGAAGGGCTTCCAGTGGCGGGAGTCGAAACCGCGGAGAAATTAGCCGACCCGACACGGCCTTCGAACCAACTGATTCGGCGCGCTCGCGCGGCCGGTGCCTGAGCGGGTCACGGATGGAGTAGCCGATGTGCTGGTAACGTCCGTGCTTCGCGTGCATCCAACAGTTACGCGAGGAAACTTAGCCTTCAAAAAAGCTCAAGAGGACGT
Source organism: Candidatus Dormiibacterota bacterium (assembly GCA_035577625.1). Taxonomy (GTDB): domain Bacteria; phylum Acidobacteriota; class Terriglobia; order Acidiferrales; family UBA7541; genus Acidiferrum. The sequence continues at coordinate 19,109 of DATLVG010000088.1, read as the reverse complement.
TCCCGTATGGCCAAGCCAGTTTTGATTGCCGTGGATGACGACACGGAGGTTTTGCGCGCCGTCGAGCGCGATTTGCGCACGCGTTATGCGGAGCATTACCGAATCGTACGCGCAAATTCCGGCGCAAGCGCGCTACAGGCGCTGCAATCCCTGAAAAAGCGGAACGAGCCGGTGGCGCTCTTCCTGGTGGATCAGCGCATGCCGGAAATGAGCGGCGTGGAATTCATCGCCAAAGGCATTGACGTTTTTCCGGAAGCGCGGCGGGTGTTGTTGACCGCTTATGCGGATACGGATGCTGCGATTCAGGCGATCAACCACGCTAAAATTCATCATTATTTGCTGAAGCCGTGGGATCCACCCGAGCAGAATTTTTACCCGGTCCTGGACGATTTGCTGAGCGATTGGCAGGCGGGCCACAAGCCGGTGTTCGAAGGCGTGAAGGTGCTCGGCCATCGGTGGTCGCCGCGCTCTTACAATGTCCGTGATTTTCTGGCGCGCAATCAGGTGCCGTATCGCTTCTTTGACGTGGAGACAGCGGACCGGAACCCGGAAATCCAAAAAATGGTCGACGATAACGGTGGGGCGACGGCAAAACTCCCGATCGCGATTTTTGCGGACGGCACGGCCATTTCCGAACCTACGATTCCGGATATTGCCACGCGTCTCGGGTTGCGAACGCGCGCCGACATGTCCTTCTACGATTTGTTAATTGTAGGAGGCGGACCGGCGGGACTTGGCGCCGCGGTGTACGGTGCGTCGGAAGGCTTGCGCACCGTGATGATTGAAAGCGAAGCGCCCGGCGGCCAGGCTGGAATGAGTTCTCGTATTGAGAACTACCTCGGATTTCCGGCGGGCTTGAGTGGCGCAGACCTGGCTCGACGCGCCGTGACGCAGGCTCGCAAATTCGGCGTGGAAATTTTGGCACCGCAAGAGGTGACAAAATTACGCGTCGAGGGCGCGTCCAAGTTCGTCACGCTGCTGGACGGCACGGAAATCGGCGCGAAGGCACTGGTGATTGCAACGGGCGTTTCGTATCGCAAGCTTGAAGTGCCTGGCATGGAACGCGTGCAAGGCGCTGGCGTCTATTACGGCGCGGCGATGACGGAAGCGGCCACGTGCAAGGGCGAGGACGTCTATATTGTCGGCGGAGCGAATTCGGCGGGACAGGCCGCGATGTTCTTCTCGCAACACGCGCGGCGTGTGATTATGCTCGTACGTGGAAAATCTCTCGAAGCCGGGATGTCGCAATATCTGGTGGATCAGATTCGCGAGACGGAGAATATCCACGTCGAGCTGAACAGCCAGGTCATGGAAGTCTTTGGTGACGAACGGCTGGAGGCGATTTCGATCCAGTGCGCGACGAGCGGAGAGACGCAAAAGGTTCCCACGAACCATCTTTTCGTCTTCATTGGCGCGGCACCACGAACGGAATGGCTTGCAAGCGTTTTGTTGCGGGAGGAAAAGGGATTTATTCTGACCGGACCAGACCTGATGCCGGACGGCAAACGCCCGGCTGGCTGGCCGCTCGATCGCGACCCGTGGCTACTGGAAGCTTGCGTTCCAGGCGTGTTCATTGCGGGAGATGTTCGGTATCGTTCGGTGAAGCGAGTGGCGTCCGGAGTCGGTGAAGGCGCAAACGCGGTTCAGTTCGTGCATCAATATTTGAGCACGGTGTGAGATGACAGAAACCGACAAGAGCGCGCAGGTTCAGCACATCATCCTAGAAGTTCGCAAATTTTCCGTCTTCGCGGATTTGCCCGAAGAGGATTTGCGCTGGCTCGCGGAACGCATGGAGGAGTTCACCCTCGAGGCCGGACAAATTTACGCGCGGCCGGGCGACTCGGTCGACTATCTGACACTGATGCTTGAGGGCGAGTTGCAAGTTTCAATGCTGACGTCTGCCGGATCGCCGGTGTTTGTCGCGGTCGCGGGCGAGATTACGGGACGGTTGCCGTTTTCCCGCCTGAAACAGTTCAAAGGCTTGAGCCGCGCCGTGATGCATACGCGGATGATTCGTCTGCACCGGCAATATTTCCCCGAACTCGTCCAGCGTATGCCGTTGCTCACCGAACGGTTGGTCGGATTGATGTCGGACCGCATCCGCGAAGTGACGCGCACGGAAACGCAGCAGGAAAAATTGATGGCGCTCGGCAAGCTTTCCGCCGGCCTGGCGCATGAATTGAACAACCCCGCCGCAGCCGCCGTGCGGGCTGCACAAAGCTTGATGGGATCGTTTCAGGATATCCGCGAAGTGAGCTTGCGGCTGCTGAAGCACGCTTCGACCGAAGAGCAGCGCAACGCCCTGTTTGAATTTGAACTGGCCGCCGGGAAAAAGCTTGCGGCGCAGTCGGAGCCGGCGACCGACGCTCTGGAATTGAGCGATCGCGAGGGGCGCGTAACCGACTGGCTCGAGAAACGCGGCATCGCGGAGGGCTGGAAGATTGCGGCCACGCTCGCCGAAGGCGGAATTGATGAACCACAACTGGAGAAGTTCACCGGCAAGATTGGCACCGAACTTCTTCCCGACGCCCTATATCGCGTTGCGGCCATTATGAATATGTTCGGGCTCATTCGCGAGATCAACAACAGTGCGCAACGAATCAGTGAACTGGTTGCAGCCGTGAAGCGCTATTCGTACATGGACCAAACCTCGTTGCAGGAAGTGGATCTGCGTGAGGACCTAGACAATACGCTGAAGATTTTTACGCACAAGACGAAAAATAGCGTAGTTGTCACTCGAAACTACGACGGGACGCTTCCCCGCATATGCGCATACGGCGGAGAGCTGAATCAGGTTTGGACCAATCTGATCGACAACGCAATCGATTCGATGAAGGGCAAAGGCGAGTTGAAGATCAAAGCGTGCAAGGAACTGGACTACGCCATAGTTGAAATTGAAGACAACGGGCCCGGAATTCCGAAGGACATTCAATCGCGCATCTTCGAGCCTTTTTTTACGACGAAAAAGGTTGGCGAAGGGACCGGTCTGGGGCTCGATACCGTCGCGCGCATCGTCAGACGGCACCACGGCTTCATCGAAGTGGAATCCCAGCCGGGGCAGACCTGCTTCACCATCAGGCTTCCCTTCAAACAGCCAGCGATGCAGCCAGCTGAAAGCGAAAAGGCCGAAGCATGAGCGAAACTTGCGAGCACATTAAGCAGACCAAGAAAGCAAAGCCACGCTCAAAGGGCTGCGAGGAATGTCTGAAGATGGGCGACACGTGGGTCCATCTGCGGCTGTGTTTGGAGTGCGGGCATGTTGGGTGCTGCGATTCGTCGAAAAACAAACACGCAACGAAACATTTTCACGCGTCGACACATCCCGTGGTGCAGTCTCTGGAGCGTGGCGAGCATTGGATGTGGTGTTACGTTGACGAAGTTTTTGTCGACGGCTAGTTCGCGGTCGAGTGACCTAGACCAAATTCACGGTGTAAGACCCGCAGCGCTGGTTGCATCGATTTATCATCCACCACAAACGAGATGTTAGTTTCCGAAGAGCCCTGCGCGATCGCGATTAAATTCACTTTCTCTTGGCCGAGGGCGTTGAACGTCCGACCAGCGACCCCCGGCGTTCCGCGCATATTCTCCCCGACGACCGCGACAATGGCGACGTTCGGATCCACCGTAATGTGATCGACTACCTCATGCGCCAGGTCTTGCGCAAATTCCTTGCGCAGGGCATCCACTGTGGCGTGCGCGTGTGGCTTCGAAACCAGAAAGCAAATATCGTTCTGCGAAGACGATTGCGAAATCAGCAAGACATCGGCGCGCAATTCCGCCGTCGTTGTGAAAGTGCGGCCAATGACGTCCGGAACTCCGACGATGCCCGGTCCACCAAGACTGATCAGCGCCACGTCGCGAATCGCGGTCAGCGCTTTGACCCCGCCGCCAATGCTCTTCCCTTTTTGCGTGATTTTGGTTCCAAGCTTTTCAGGAGCGAAGCTGTTGCGAATCCAAACGGGAATACCGGCCGGCAGGACCGGGCGCAACGTTTTCGGGTGCAAGACTTTCGCGCCAAAGTACGCCAATTCAGCCGCTTCCCGGTATGAAATCTCCGGAATTGTTCGCGCGTCAGGAACAAGGCGAGGGTCAGCGGTCAATACGCCTTCGACGTCAGTCCAAATGATAATTTCGTCGGCATCGAGCGCAGCGCCAAGAATGGTCGCGGAGTAGTCCGAACCTCCGCGCCCGAGCGTCGTGAGCTTTCCATCGTGTGTCGCGCCGATGAATCCGGTGACAACGGGAGTCTCGCCGGCGCCGAGCAACGGACCGATGAGTTCGCATGACTTCAGCCGCGTTTCGTCAGCGCGAGGTTCCGCGCCGCCATGATAGGAATCCGTGACAATCAGCTCAGTCGCTTCGATGGAGCGGCTTTTTGCGCCAAGTTGCCTCAACGCGCCGGCGAAGATCGGCGCACAAAGCCGTTCGCCCAGGCTGGAGATGACGTCGAGGGTGCGTGGCGTCAGCTCTCGCAGCATTGCCGTTCCGTCGTAGAGACGCTTCCCTTCGGCAAAAATCACTTCGAGCTGATGCTCAACGGTTGTGCGGTCGGTTTCATCGGACACGAGCGCGGCCAGCGCAGTGCGATGTTGTTGGCGCAGCGCTTCAACCAGCAACGATCCCGATTCCGTATCGCCTTCTCCTGCCCGCTTGGCCGAATCGATCAGCCGGTTTGTTACGCCACTCATCGCGGACACGACAACCACGGCCCGCATGCCTTTCGCAGTCGAAGCCACGATTTGAGCCGCGCGCGCGATGCAGGTCGAGTCACCTACGGACGTGCCGCCGAATTTCATCACTTGTAGTGGTTTTGTCATCACAGTTTGGTTCGAAATAGTTCTCAATGATAGCGTCACGACGCTTCACGAAATGCGCAAACTTCGCTTGGTGTGCGTGGCAGTAAGCAGTTCTTGGATTTCATCAAGTTCGTGATTCCGAATATCATAGTCAAATGACAAAAGTGCAATGCGAAGGCGTTTTATTCGATCTCGATGGAGTGCTTGTGGATTCCACGCCGGCCGTCGCGCGCGTTTGGGCCTGGTGGGCGAACCAACACGGGTTCAATCCTGACGAAACGGTGCGGCTCGCGCACGGGCGCCCCAGCATCGCGACCATTCGCGAGCTGCTGCCAAAGGCCGACCACGACGCCGAGAATCTTGAAGTCGAGCGGCGGGAGATCGAGGACGTCGAAGGCGTCGTCCCCCTGCCCGGCGCGCTTGAACTTCTGCGAGCTTTGCCGCTAGACCGCTGGGCAATCGTCACATCGTGCACCAAGCGGCTCGCTTACGTGCGCATTCGCGCCGCAGGACTTCCCGAACCGAAATTCATTGTTACGTCTGACGACATCACTCGCGGTAAACCCGATCCGGAGCCTTACGTGAAAGGCGCGCGAACGCTCTCTTTTGCGCCGGGTGATTGCATTGTCGTGGAAGATGCACCGGCTGGAATCCGCGCGGGCAAAGCGGCTGGTGCGCGAGTGGTGGCGCTGCAAACGACGGAGCGCGACGAATTGCTTCTGACGGCAGGAGCGGACTACATCGTGTGCGATTGTTCCGCGATGGTGCTCGAAACAGCCGTGGGGCGTCTTTCCTTTGAACTGCAAAGCGCACGAGCGGCCTTTCGTTAACTGCCATTCGCGGCTAGAATCAGTGGCCGCGAGAGTCTGATTCAAACGTCTTCCAGGAGAGAAGAATGAAGAAGCTATCCCAGCTAGGGATGTTTGCCGCTGCGTTTGCTTGTTTGTTGCTGTCGCCCTCGTACGCGGTGGCGCAGGATAAAGACGAAAAGGCCGGCGAGAAGAAGGCCGAGCCGGGCGGAGAAGCCGGCGAAAAGCCGAAAGAAGAAATTTCCGTCACCGATCACACGATAAAAATCGGCGGCCAGACGATTCCATACAAAGCTACCGCTCAGACGATTTTGCTAAAGGACGAAAAAGGAGCGCCTGTGGCGCTCGTCTATTCGACCGCGTACACGCGCAGCGATGTGAAAGACCCGAGCACCCGACCCGTTTCATTTTTGTATAACGGCGGTCCCGGCTCTTCCTCTCTTTGGCTGCACATGGGTTCGTTCGCGCCACGCCGCGTCGCAACGGTCAACGCGGGTATCACGCCGCCCGCCCCGTACAAATTGCTCGACAATCCGGAATGTTTGCTCGATCGCTCCGACCTCGTGTTTATCGATCCCGTCGGCACCGGTTTCAGCACGGCGGTTGGCAAGGCGCAGAACAAAGATTTCTGGGGCGTCGATTCCGACGTCAAGTCGCTGGCGCAATTTATCAAGATTTACATCACGCGCAACAACCGCTGGAACTCGCCGAAATTTCTAATCGGCGAAAGCTACGGCACGTTCCGCAACGCCGCACTCACGAACTATCTCCAGAACAACGACAACATCTATTTGAATGGCATCGTAATGGTCTCTTCCGTGATTGACCTCGGAACCATCTCCTTTTATCCCGGACAGGACCTCGCGTATGTTTTGTATTTGCCGAGTTATGCGGCGACCGCGTGGTATCACAAAGTCCTCAAAGACCGTCCGGACAATCTGGTGCCGTTCCTGGACGAAGCGCGTGCCTTTGCCAAGGGTGAATACGCCACCGCGTTGATGAAAGGTGACACGATTAGCGCGGACGAAAAGGCTGCTGTGGCGAAGAAAATCGCGCGCTTTACTGGTCTCAGTGAGGACTACCTCGTAAAAGCCAATCTTCGCGTGAAGCTCTTTCAGTTCATGCAGGAACTGCAGCGCAACCGCGGTCTGACTACGGGGCGCCTCGACGCGCGCTTTGCCGGTCCGACCTACAACTTGATCGGTGAAGCCGCCGACTACGACCCGCAAGAAACGGCCATCAGCGGCGCATTCGTTGGCACATTCAATGCCTATCTGCACGAAGAGCTGAAATTTGGCCAGGACAAGAATTATCAGGTGGCCGCGAACTTTCAGGGCAATCGCTGGGATTGGAAGCACGACAGCGACTTCGGGTACTTCCCCGGTTCCCCGAGCGTGGTGCTCGACCTCGTCGCTGCGATGGTTTCGAATCCGAAACTCAAAGTCGAAGTCGAAAACGGCTATTACGATCTCGCAACGCCGTTCATGGAAACGGAATACAGCATGGAGCATCTCGGCGTGTCCGACGCGCTCCACAAGAATCTAAAGCTGCAATACTACGAAGCCGGCCACATGATGTACGTTCGAGACGAAGATCTCGCTAGACTGAAAGCCAACGTGGCGGCGTTTATTGACAGTGCGTCGAAACCCTGATCAGCCGATAGAACGTTATGGCGTGGCGGCTGCATAATGCTCGCCGCCACCATCGCAATTGCGGTTGCCTTTTTTCTCGGCGCTGCCTTCCTACCGCGGGCGTCCGGTGCCGCATTTAGTTTCATCGAGACTGTATTTTCAAAACTGAGCCGCCGCCGCGCCGTCGCGATGGCATCTCTTTTCATTAGCGTGATTGCCATTCGCGTTTCGCTTCTGCCGGTGCTTCCCGTTCCGTCCCCCGGCATCCATGACGAATTCAGCTATCTCTTGATGGCCGACACGTTCACGCACGGCCGCCTGGCGAATCCCACGCACCCAATGTGGCTCAGCTTCGAAACGTTTCATGTCAATTGGTTCCCGACCTATTCTTCGATGTATCCGCCGGCTCAAGGCGCTGCGCTCGCGCTCGGCCAAGTGCTCGGTTCGCCGTGGATTGGCGTGCTGCTCACTGCCGCCGCAATGTGCGCCGCAGTCTACTGGATGCTCTGCGTATGGATGCCCGCGCGTTGGGCGTTCCTCGGCGGTGCGCTGGTCGCGCTGAAACTGGGATTCACAAGCTATTGGATGAACAGCTATTGGGGCGGCGCCGTCGCTGCGATTGGCGGCGCGCTTGTGCTCGGCGCGCTTGCGCGAATCTTGAAGCGGCCACGCTGGCAAGACGCCGTACTTCTGGGCATCGGCATTGCGATACTCGCGAACAGTCGGCCGTATGAAGGCGGCGTCTTTTGCATCCCCGCCACATTTTTGTTTTTGCGATGGCTGTGGCATCGAGCCAGAGAAAATTCAATTGGGGCAATTCACTGGAAAAAGGTAATCGCGCCGATCGCCGGCGTACTACTGCTAACCATCGCCTTCATGGGCTACTACAACTGGCGTCTCACCGGCAGCGCACTGCTCTTTCCCCACACGCTGAACGAGCGCACGTATGAGCACGTTCCGCCATTTGCATGGCAAAAACCGCTGCCGGAAAAGCAATACAACAACGCGCGGCTCGAAGAATTCTTTAACGAGTGGGAGCCCGAAGAATACACACGCGGCTGGAGCGGCTACATCGAAGTATCGAAAACAAAGACAGTTCGCTTCGCTTCGGCCTTCCTGTGGGTCGGTTTATTTTTCGCGTTGCCCGGACTTCCATTTGTCCTTCGGGACCGGAAGCTTCGCGCGCTCTGGTTGACGCTGGGACTGGTTTTCGCCGCTATGTATATCGTCGTTTGGTCCAACTCTCACTACGCCGCTCCGGTAACTTGCCTGATCTTCGCGCTGTTCGTGCAATCCCTTCGCCACCTGCGGACCATGTACACGGCGAAGTTAGCATGGGGCAAAGCGCTCTCACGCGCTTGCGTCGTAGCCCTTCTCGCGAACACCGCCGCAGCGGCGGGCAATCACGAATGCGATCCGCTTTATTGGACGTGCACGGGCGATCAGAGCCGCTCGCTCGTCATTCAAAAGCTTCAGGCCGAACCCGGCAAACACCTCGTGATAGTTCGTTACAACGAGGGCGATTTGAGTATTCACGACGAGTGGGTTTTCAACGGCGCGGACATCGACGGCTCAAAAATCGTCTGGGCACGCGAACTCGACAAAGTGCAAAACGAAAAATTATTCACCTACTTCAAAGACCGCAAAATCTGGCTCGCCACGACGGAAGACGGCCATCTCGTTTTTGGTCCGTATCAGCAGCTTGCAGACACGCCATAGCCGTTCGGATGTGCCCTGTGCCACTCCCACGCCGTTTCCAGAATCGATTCCAATGTTGCGTATTTCGGCTTCCAGCCAAGCTCTTTGCCGATCTTCACGGAACTCGCAACTAGAACGGGTGGATCGCCCGCGCGCCTCGGCGATTCGATTACAGGGATCGCGTGACCGGTAATTTTTCGCGCCGCCTCAATCACCTGCCGCACGCTGAATCCGTTTCCATTTCCCAAGTTGTAAGCGAGCGCTTCGCGGTCCTTCAGCGCCTCCATCACCAAGAGGTGGGCCATCGCCAAATCGTAAATGTGCACATAGTCTCGCACGCACGTTCCATCCGGCGTCGGATAGTCGGAACCGAAGACCGAAACATTTTGCCGTTTTCCCATCGCCACTTGCAGAACGATTGGAATGATATGCGTCTCTGGATCGTGATGCTCGCCATGACCATCCCAGGCGCCCGCAACGTTGAAATAACGCAACGCCGCGTACCGCACGCCGTGAATTTCCTGGAACCACCGCAGCATCGATTCAACGTGCAGCTTCGATTCGCCGTAAGGATTCAACGGAACCTTCGGCGCCGTCTCTTCGATGAGCGGTGTCTGCGGGTCGCCAAAAATCGCCGCAGTCGACGAAAGCACGAACCGCGAAACTTTATTCGCCGCGCAACACTCCAACAGATTCAATGAGTTCGTCACATTGTTCCGGAAATATTTTCCCGGATGCTTCATCGATTCGCCGACCACCGCCGACGCTGCAAAGTGCATCACCGCGTCGAACTTGCTCTCTTTAAATAAAGTTGAAAGCGTTTCCCGGTCGGCGAGATCCGCGATCACTAGCCGCGCTTGCGGCGGTACGGCTTCGCGATGGCCCTGCGAAAGATTGTCGAGCGCCGTGACTTCGTGTCCTTGCTTCGCCAGTAGCCGCACTGCAGTGGCTCCAATGTAGCCCGCACCGCCGGTAATCAACACCTTCAGTCCCATAGTCGCGTTGTCCTCTCAAAAGATTCGGTGTGTCTACCGCGGCAAATCATAATCGCCGATGTATGTGCCCCGGCTGATTCCAAGCATACTCAGGAAAAATGACGCAAAGATGGTCTGCATCCCCAAAAAGAGCCACATCGACCAGAACAGTACGCCGCGCACCGCGTGCAATTCTCCAAAACCATTCGAAGCCCAGTCCCAAGTAATCCACGCGCAGCCTGCAAAGCCTGTCAGGGCTAGTGCGCCGCCCAGCAGCAAACCCGTCTCCAGCGTCACGCGTTTTAGCACCCGCTTCAGCGACACGGTTCCGCGATCAAATCGTTCCGAATAGCTGAAGACTTTGGCAAACGCGCCAATCGAAAGTATTTGCGCGCCGAGTAACGTGAAAATCACGCCGAAGATCATCGTGTGAACGTCGAGAACTACTCGAGCGGAGATCCGTCGCGGCCCGGGCAGCAGCCAACAGACTAAAAAAAGCCCGGCCGCAACCAGCAACGCTCCCGGCAAAAGAAACAACCAGTTCGGCGCGTACAACAACATGAACCGCAAATGCCGCCAGCCATCGCGAAAACTCCGCAAATGTGGCGGTCGCCCGCGCTTGTCCTTCCAAAGCGTAATCGGGATTTCCGTAATCTTCGCGCCGAGCTGCGTCGCTTTAATCACAAACTCCGACGCAAATTCCATGCCCGTGCTGCGCAAATCCATTTTGTCGAACACCGCCCGCGTAAATCCCCGCATGCCGCAATGTGAATCGCCAATGTTCGCATGGAATAAAATGTTGAGCACGCCGCTCAAAATCGGATTTCCAATGTATTTGTGATGCCAAGGCATCGCGCCCGGCTTGATTTCTCCCTTAAAGCGATTGCCCATCACTACATCAAAACCCTTGCGCCAAGCCTCCACAAATCGCGGCACTTCGCTAAAGTCATAGCTGTCGTCGGCGTCCCCCATCACGATAAATTGCCCGTGTGACGCACGAATTCCGGCCTGCAACGCCGCGCCGTATCCTTTTTGTTCCGCGCGCACCACTCGCGCGCCCAATTTTTCCGCCAACTCAATCGAGCCGTCCTTCGAACCGTTGTCCGATACCACTACCTCCCCATTCAAGCTCGCTGCTCGAAAAGCCGCGATCGCTTTCTCCACACAGTAGCCGATCGAGTTCGCCTCGTTAAGGCACGGAATCACGACCGACACGTCCAGCGGCGACAACTCGCTCTCCACACTCGCTCCTCGCAAGCCAGAACTCGCAGCACCTTCTTGCCACGTTGTTCACATCTCAATCTGGCTTGCAAATTCTGACGCCGCCAGTATGATGGCGGCTCTTGGACCTCACCAGGAACTCTATTGTCCACTACTGCCGACGCATCTTCCAACCCGCAAAGCGAAGCCGCACAAAATCGTGGCAAGCTGCTCCAGGTTCTCGGCGTCTGGTTTGGCATTGCCGCGGCAGTTGGCAACGCTATCGCCGCTGGCATCGTCTATACGCCCGGACAGATCGCGCAAAGCTTGCCGCGTCCGTGGTTTTTCATTGGCGTATGGATTGTCGGTGGTCTTTATGCGCTCGTCGGTGCGTCGTCGATGGCCGAGCTCGGTGCCGCGATTCCGCGCAGCGGCGGTCAGTATAATTTTTCTCGCCGTGCGCTCGGCGAATATCCCGGATTCATCGTCGGCTGGAGTGACTGGCTTTCAACATGCGGCACCGCCGCCGCCGTAGCGATCGTCATCAGCGAATACACCGGCCATCTGCTTCCTATTTTCGCGGGCGCGATGAAAGTCAAAATCGTCTCTTGTTTGATCATCGCTGGTTTCGGTGTTTTGCAGTGGCGCGGCATCCGGTGGGGCAGCGGCGCCCAACTTTTTTCCGCCGCATTGAAAACGGCTGCGTTCCTGGTCCTCGTCTTCGCCTGCGTAATTCGCGGCGCCGCATCTCACGCGCAGACGGTGCAGGAAGGTGCTTCTTCTCTCGCCCTGCCATCCGGCTGGCCTCTTGGTGTCGCCATCCTGCTGTCGCTGCAGGCCGTCATCTATACCATCGATGGTTGGGACGGCATCGTCTACTTTGGCGGCGAAGTTCGCAATCCGGGACGCGATGTCCCTCGCGCGATCTTCGGAAGCGTATTTTTCGTCATGGGCATTTACCTGCTCCTGAATCTTGTCTCTCTTTACGTGCTGCCCATGCGTGAAATCGCAGGAAATACCTTCGTGCTCGGTACGGTCGCAGACAGAGTCTTTGGCTCGCTCGGTGATCCCCTCATTCGTTCCATCATGATTGTTTCCATGCTAAGTTGCCTCAACGCAAACCAACTCTTCTGCTCGCGGACGCTGTACATCATGAGCTCGGATCGGCTTTTCTTCCGGCCGTTCACCAAAGTGAATTCGGGTGGTACGCCGACGCTTTCTCTGCTGCTCAGCACAATCGTCGGAATCGTTTTCGTGCTCGGGTCGTTCCAGCGCGTCATCGCGATGCTTTCTTTCTTTTTCGTCGCGAACTACACGCTTTCTTATCTCTCGGTTTTCGTGCTGCGGTTCCGCGAGCCGCAACTGGACAGACCTTATCGCGCCTGGGGTTATCCCATCACGACCGGACTGGCTCTGTTTGGTTCGGTTGCGTTTTTGATCGGATCAATTGCGACGGATCGCGACAACGCGCCGCTCGCGCTGGGAATCCTTGTGCTCAGCTACCCTGTGTTTCGTGCGCTTAAATGGGGTTCGAGCGCAGTCGCGACGCGAGACGATGCCGCTTAGTTCATCGGTTTTTCAGAGATCGATTTCGCCTGCAGGAAGTGCAGCAAGTAATCTTTGCCACCCGTTTTTGAATCCGTTCCGGACATATTGAACCCGCCGAAGGGATGCGCGCCCACCATCGCGCCCGTGCATTTGCGGTTCAAATACAAATTGCCGACGTGGAAAACTTCCTCGGCCTTTTCCAGCTTCGCCTTGTTCTTCGAATACACCGCGCCCGTCAGTCCGAATTCCGTGTCATTCGCAATTCGCAGCGCATCGTCAAAGTCCTTCGCCTTGATCACTGTCAGCACAGGACCAAAAATCTCTTCCTGCGCGATCCGCGCTTTCGGAGTAACGTCCGCGATAATCGTCGGCTGCACAAAGTAGCCATCGCCCGGCGCGCGTCCTCCACCCAATACGACCTTCCCTTCCTTCTTTCCGACATCGATGTAGTTCAAAATTCCGTTCATCGCCGATTCGCTCACCACCGGCCCCATGTAGTTCGCCGGATCCTCGCTCGGCCCAACCGTAATCTTCTTTGCGCGTTCCGCCAGTTTCTGCACAAACGTGTCGTAAACCTTCTCCGATACAATCGCTCGCGAGCACGCCGAACACTTCTGCCCCTGATAGCCGAACGCCGCCTGCGCCACGCCTTCCACCGCCGCGTCTACGTCCGCCTCTTCGTCCACAATCGTCGCGTCTTTCCCGCCCATCTCCAGCACGGCGCGCTTGATCCACAGTTGCCCCGGCTGCCGCTTCCCCGCTGCTTCGCTAATCAGCAACCCAACGTCCTTCGAACCCGTGAACGCCACGAAACGCGTCTTCGCGTGCTTCACCAGTGCGTCACCTGCAACTTCGCCAAGTCCTGTAACAAATTGTAGCGCCTGCTTCGGGATGCCCGCCTCGTACAAAATCTCCACCATTTTCGCCGCAATCACCGAAGACTCTTCCGACGGTTTCAGCACGACCGTATTTCCCGCGACCAGTGCCGCAGCCGCCATGCCCGTCGCAATCGCTGCCGGAAAATTCCAAGGTGGAATCGCCGCACCTGCCCCCAGCGGTATGTAAACCATAAAATTTCTTTCGTTTTGGTAAGGCACGACTTTGTGCGGTCCGGCCAACCGCAACATCTCCCGACCGTAATACTCCAGAAAATCGATCGTCTCGGCCGTATCCGCATCCGCTTCGGCCCACGACTTCCCCACTTCATAGCAAATCAACGCCGATGTTTCGAATTTCCGTTTCCGAATAATGTCCGCTGCGCGAAACAGCATTTCCGCGCGTTGTTCCGCCGGCACTTTTTTCCAAGTATCAAAGTAGGCGTGCGCTGATTCGATCGCCCGCCGCGCCTGTTCCGCACTCGCGCTCTGCACGACGCCAACAACCTGCGATGGGTGCGACGGATTCGTCGACTTAATCTTCTCCGCCGTCGTCACCTTCTCGCCGCCAATGTACATCGGATACTCACGGCCAAACTCGCCCGCCACCTTCTTCAACGCCGCTTCCATCGCCGCGCGATTCTCCGATTTCGAAAAATCCACAAACGGCTCATTCGCAAATTCCGGCTTCTTCAGTTTCACTTCAGCGGTCGCCATGGCGCGCTTCTCCTCAAAGTCTCCAAACACTTAAGTTTACTCCGGGAAAACAACGGCAACAACTCCGCGCCAATACTAAACAGCCAATTCGCTCGCGGCTTCTGCAAAAATCTGCGTGTGCAAATCCACGTCAGCCTCGGTTGTGGCCGGGCACATCAACGCCATGTTGTGAAATGGCGTGAGCAGCACGCCACGATTCAGCGCGTACAAATGTAAAAATCTTTCTAGATCGAAATCCGTTCGCGCTGCTGACTCCCCGCCATTTCGCGGCGGCCTTTCCGTAAAGTGATACTCCGCCCGTGCGCCAAGCTGAATCACATTCCAAGACAATCCATGTTTCTTGATCTCACCGGCGACACCGTCATTGAACTGCTTCGCCAGCGGAATCATCTTTTCGAATGCCGCTGCCGTCAAAACTTTTTCCACCGTTACGCGCATCGCCGCTATCGAGAGTGCATTTCCTGCCAGGGTTCCGCCAATCCCGCCGACATCACAATCTTCCAGATGAATCCGCGCCGTAATTCGCTGCGCCACTTCTTCCGAAACGCCATACGTCGAGCCCGGAATCCCGCTCCCAATCGGCTTTCCAAATACCACAAAATCCGGCTCCAGCTTCCATTGCCTCGTGCACCCACCAGGCCCCGCACAAATCGTGTGCGTCTCATCCGCAATCAGCAGCGTTCCGTACCGTCGCGTCAATTTGCGCGCCGCTTTCCAATATCCCGCGTCCGGCAAAATAATTCCGACATTCGTCATCGCCGGCTCGGCCAGCACCACTGCCACGTCGTGATGTTTCAGCGCATCTTCCAGCGCATTCAAATCGTTAAACTCAATCACTCGCGTCGTTTCGGCCGGATTCACTGGCGGCCCAATATTTCCACGCCGCGGCCCGACCACTCCGTCACTCACCGTCGCAAACGATTCATCCACCGTTCCGTGGTAGCAATAGTTGTAAACCAGCACTTTCGAGCGCCGCGTAATCTCCCGCGCAATTCGAATCGCAAAACGATTCGCATCCGTCGCAGTCAAAGCAAATTGCCAATATGGCAATCCAAACCGCCGTTTCAATTCTTCGCCGACCCACAACGAATCTTCCGTCGGCAACATGAGCGTGATGCCATCGCGCACGCGCTTCGCAATTGCTTCAACCACAACCTCCGGTGAATGTCCCGTCATCGCGCCCGTATCGCCCAGGCACAAATCCACGTAGTCGCGCCCATCCACATCGGTGAAATGCGCACCCTTCGCGTGCGCAACAAAAATCGGAAACGCTCCTGCCCACTTCTTCATCCAATTCATCGGTACGCCGCCAAGCAACGAACCTTTCGCTCGCGCGTAAAGCTCCGCCGATCGCGGATGCTCCGCAATGAATCGTTTCGCTTCTCTTATTCGTAGTTCTTTGAGCTTCGCGCGATTAATTGCCATCACCGCAACTCGTGGATGATCTCTTTCGCAGCGTTCGCGCCGCTCGCGCCCGTCAAACCGTTCCCCGGATGCGTCCCGTTCCCGCACAAAAACAATCCGCGTATCGGTGTCTTGTATCGTGCCCAATCCAGCACCGGCCTCATCGTAAAAATCTGATCCAGCGCCAGCTCGCCATGAAAAATGTGTCCACCGGTAAATCCGTACTCCGTTTCCAAATCCTTCGGCGTAATCACCTGCATCCCTTCTACCAGCGAAGGCAAATTCGGGGCATACTGCGCCAGCGTTTTCATCACCGTCTGTCCCAATTCCTTTCGCTGGGTCTCCCAATTTCCATTCTTCAATTTGTACGGCGCAAATTGCACGTACACCGACGCCACATGCTTTCCCTCGGGCGCCAGTGCCGGATCCAAAATCGTCGGTATCGTCATTTCCAAATAGGGCGACGCCGCATAACCGCCGTACTTCGACGCATCAAACGCTTTTTCCAAATAATCGATTTCCGGCCCAATGTGAATTCGCCCGGATAGCGCCGAGCGAAATCCATCCGGCCCGACTGTTCCCGCAAGTGCTGGAAACGCCGGCAAGTCGCCCAACGCCAAATTCACTTTCGCCACTGTTCCGTTCATCCGGAAATTCTTTATTCGCATGGCAAAGCGAGGATCGAGCTGCGTCGCATCCACCAAATTGAAAAATGTCCGCTTCGGATCAGCGCCGGAAACCACCGCCTCCGCCGCAATCTCGTCCCCGTCCGCCAGCACCACTCCCGTCACCGCGCCATCCTTCATTCGAATCTGCGCCACTTCAGCGTTCGTTCGAATCTCCGCGCCAGCTGCTCGCGCCGCTTCCGCCAACGCATTCGTAAATTTCCCGAGCCCACCGCGCACAAACGCCGCCGAGCCCACCGGATTTGCATCCGCCGCCGCGCGCATTAGCAACACCGCCGTCGATCCCGCCGACCATGGCCCCAGCGCCGTACCAAAAATGCCGCGCGCCGCAATTACTGCGCGTATCAGTTCCGTTTCGAAAAACTCCGCTGCAAAATCTGCAGCCGCCATCGGCCCCCAGCGCAGCAAATCAAAAATCCGTTTCTTCCCGAGCTTACGAACGCCACGCCCAGTCTTCAGCAAATTCCACAAGTCTTCCGGCGTCGGCTTGTCAATCGCCGGCGGCGTTATCAAAGAAAGTTGGGCGAAGACTCCGGCGACTTCCTCCAGAGCTTTCGCAAACTTCGGATACTGCTCACCGTCCTTCGCGGAAATCCGCGCGATCCCGCCGGCCGTCTTGTGCACGTCGTCATAAAACAAAATTGCGCGTCCATCAGCCGTCGGCGCAAACATCCGCGGGTCCGGCCGCAAAATCTCGCAGTCGAATTTCTCCACTTGTAAATCCGCCGCAATATCCTCGCGCAGCGGCCCCAACGTATGCGCCAAACTCGACACGCGAAATCCCGGGTGAAACTCTTCCGTCACCGCACCGCCGCCGACCATCCCGCGCCGCTCCAGCACCAACGGCTTGAATCCACCCTTCGCCAGATAAAACGCCGCGATGAGCCCATTGTGTCCGCCGCCCACCACAATGACTTTTTGTCCCAGCGGCATCGTCAGTTCGCCCTCTTCCAATTTTTCAAAATCACCTGGCTGGCAATTCGTCCTGGCGCCGCCATGATTCCGCCGCCCGGATGCGTCGCCGACCCGCACATATAAAGGTTGGCCACCGGAGTTTTGTAGTATGCCCAGCCCGGCACCGGCCGCAAAAAGAACAGCTGCTCCAGGGAAAGTTCGCCCTGAAAAATATTTCCCTGTGTCAGTCCAAACTCGCGCTCCAAGTCCAGCGGCGTCAGCACTTGCCGTCCCACGATTATTTTCTTCAGGTTTGGCATGTATTCGCTCAACGTATCGATTACGTTGTCGCCGAACGCCTCGCGCTGTTCGTCCCAACTCCCTTCCGCCAGCTTGTACGGCGCATATTGTACGAAACACGACATCACGTGCTTCCCCGGAGGCGCGACTGACGGATCCGTCAAACTTGGAATTACCATGTCCACATATGGCCTCCGCGAATAATGCCCGTACTTCGCGTCGTCGTATCCGCGCTCCATATACTCAACGCCCGGCGAAATCGAAATCGCCCCGCGCAAGTGCGGCCCTTCGCCCGGCATGCACTTCAACTCCGGCAGCCCATCCAGCGCCAAATTCACTTTCCCTGACGATCCGCGAAACTTATATCGCTTTACATCCTGCAAAAATTCGCCCGGCAACTCGTTCGGTTCCAGAAATTTCTCGAACGTCAGATGGGGATCCACGCTCGACGAAACCACATTCGCTGTCAGTTCTTCGCCGCTCGTCAGCGCGACTCCCCGCACGCGCCCATTCTTCACCAGAATTTTCGCAACACCCGCCTTCGTCCGAATCTCCACTCCGGCTTCCCGCGCCGCCGCCGCAATCGCATTCGAAATCGCGCCCGTCCCGCCGCGGCTGAATCCCCACGACCGGAACGCTCCGTCAATCTCTCCCATGTAGTGGTGCAGCAAAACGTACGCGGTCCCGGGCGATCGAATCCCCAAAAACGTCCCGATTATTCCCGACGCCGACATCGTCGCCTTCAGCACATCCGTCTCAAACCACTGGTCCAGAAAATCCGCCGCGCTCATCGTCATCAGCTGCACCAGCGTATATCGCTCGTCGCTCGACAAATCGCGGAACCTCTGCAACAAAAAATGGAGTTGCTTCAAATCTTTCGGCTTCAGTGTCGTCGGATCCGGCGGAATCATGCTCAAAATCGGCTTCACGAACCGGCACATCGGCGTCATCATTTTGGAAAACTCTTCGTACGCCTCCGCATCGATTCGCGAGTGCCGCCGAATCTCGCGCACCGTCCGTCCGTGATCGTTCATTCGCCATAAATAATCGCCGCTCGGCATCGGCGTAAACGTGCCATCAAGCGGCAGAATCTCCAGCCCATGTCTCGGCAAATCCAATTCGCGAATGATCTCCGGCCGCAGCAGAGACACGACATAAGAGCATTCCGAGAAAAGAAAACCGGGAATAATCTCTTCCGTAACCGCCGCGCCGCCCAACACGTGCCGCCGCTCCAACACGCAAACCTTTTTCCCAGCTTTCGCCAAATAAGCAGCGTTGGTCAGGCCATTGTGCCCGCCGCCGATTACAATCGCGTCGTAGTGCTGCCCCATCAGATGGCTCCGCTTTCCCCAGGCTTTTCATCCGGAGTTCCGGTGCTTATGGCCTTATGGCCGCGCCGCTGAACGGGCGCCGGAACAAAGGACCTCAACGTAAAGTTCTAGCTGGAACGATCGAAGATTGCCCAATCGAAAGTCTCAGCATTCTACTGGCTCTCTTCCCCGCCGCACAAGGGCGTTAGACTCTTCGTCACTTGCTCCGCGTTGACTTTCGTTGTCCCCTGGCCTAAGTTACGCGTA
>DATLVG010000087.1:0-43673 GCA_035577625.1 Candidatus Dormiibacterota bacterium | reverse complement strand
AGACCTCCTGGACGATGACTTCCTGTGGATCGCCACTTCCAGTGAGATTGGAGCGTTCGTCAAAGATAAAGGACATGCTGGAGAAGACAGTATTCCGGCTTTGCCAGTCGAGAAAGTTCGGCGGAGCAACAGTGTTATGGGGATTGGTTTGCTGCGAGTCGCTTTCCCAGACCATCACCAGGCTGTCCGGATCGTGGTATGGCAGACGTTGAAGGAGAACGGAATTGATGACGGAGAAAATCGCCGTATTCGCGCCAATGGCAAGGGCCAGGGTAAGGACGGCAACGGCCGTGAAGCCTGGAGACTTTCGCAGCATGCGAAAGGCGAAGCGCATGTCCTGCCAGCAAGTCTCCAGGAAAGATTCCCATCTGGCCGCGCGAACGATTTCCTTCGTTACTTCTACATTTCCTCGTTCCAGCCGCACCGTGCGAAGGGCGTCGTTGCGGCTCATCCCTTGCTTCACTTTTTCCTCGACAGCCATGTCCAGGAAGCCGTTTAGCTCTTCGTCCAGTTCTCGGCTAACCTGCTCCTTTCGGAACAGCGACCGCAGGCCGCTCGCTATATTTCGCGGCAAAGACATGGCTACTCGCTGCGCAGCGCTTCGGCCGGCGGGATGGAAGACGCGCGCTGGGCGGGCACGAGCGTTGCAACAAGCCCGAAAAATCCAAGCACCGCCACTGCTATTGCAATGGGGACGGCATCGTAGGGGCTGAGTCCATAAAGCTGACTGCTCAAGACCTGGCTCGTAGCAAGAGACAGCGGTATTCCCAAAATCAAGCCAAACGCGACGAGCAGGAATGCGCCGCGTAGCACAAGCCGGACAACCTGGCTCCGACTAGCGCCCAGCGCCATGCGCACGCCAATCTCGCCCCTCTGCCGTTCGACATTGTATGAAGTAATTCCGTAGAGCCCAATCGAGGCTAAAACCAACGAAAGAATCCCGAACAACGAGGTGAGATGCGCGATGAGCTGTTGCTGCGTGAGCTGTGTGGCGACCTTCTCTTTCAGAGTGCGAATCGAAATAATCGGCAGACTGGGGTCCACCGAAGCCATGGCTTGGCGCACCTGCGCATCAGATAGGCTACCTCCCGGCCGCGTCAGGATGACAATGTCGTGCAGGAAAAGTGAACCAAGATTCGTTTGCGAATAGTCGGCTTGTGCTTCCGGCAAAAAGAAGAACGCGCCATCCGGCCTATCGAGGGCGAGGTATCGGGCATTTTTACCTATACCCACCACTTCGTATCGGCGGCTGTTATCCGCCTCCGTGCCGAAGTGCTTGCCAATCGGATCTTCGTTCCGGAAGAACTTTCGCGCAAACGCTTCATTGATGACTGCTACTTTTCGCGAACTCGCCGTATCCTCGTCGGAGATGCCGCGCCCCCTGACGATCGGGGTCCCGATGACGTCAAGGTATCCTGCCGAAACTCGATCCCACGCAGCGGAATTGTCATCGTTCGGCCCAGGAACAGGATGTCCGTCCACCCAAACACCCGCACCCCAACCGTAACCTACCGGCGAGTATTGACTGAGAGCGACGGAAGATACACCCGGAAGGGTTGCTATCCTATCGTGGATGCGCCGATAAAGTGTGGGGAGCTGATCCGATCGGTAGCCGGCTAACCGCGGGTCCATGCTGGCAACGATGCGGCGGTCTTGAACGAATCCTAAATCTTGATGCTCCAACCTCTGCAAAGCGGCCGTGAGCAGCCCTGCCGCCGACACCAAAACAAGCGACAAAGCCGCCTGAACTACGACGAGCGTTTTCCTTGGGAGCGAGCCCACGCGAGCAGTCGAGCGACCGCTTCCGCGAAGCGCTTCGATTGGGTCTGCTCGCGTGGCCATCCACGCGGGGCCGACGCCGAACGCAACTCCGGTCAACAGCGAAACAACGAAGGCGAACAGCAGGACTGGTTTGGAAGGCGACGCGCTGATCGGCACGCTCGCGAAGCCGCCGAAAACTGGAAATGCGAAGTGTAGAATCAGGAGCGTACACGCGAATGCAATCACCAGGCTCGCCGCTCCACCAAACGACGCGAGTAAGAAACTTTCGGTGAGAGGCTGCCTCAGAATTCGGGGAGTTTGCGCTCCCAGGGCCATGCTCAACGATGTCTGTCTCCGCCGTTCCATCCCGCGAACAAGCATGAGGTTGGCGACGTTCGCGCAGACTATCAGCAAAACGAAGCCTGAAACCATCATAAGGATGAGAAGCCAGTGCTCGTATTGCTCGCGCATGGCCGTGATGCCTGCGCCCCCAGGAGTCAGGTACAGCGTTTGTTCGGGAAATCGCGCGCGATCGTTCGCGCTCATGTCACTCCAGTGCGAACGCAGCCACTGCTTGAGCTCGACCCGCATTTCGGCCCCTATGGATGCGGGGTTCGCGCCTGGCTGGATACGGCCAATCAACTCTAACCAATGCGTGTCGACCTTATTCAAATCGGCGTCGCTCTGGACATACGGTTCGGTATTCAGAGGTAGAAACAAATCGGGCGGACTGGTGCGCAGGCTATCGCCATAGAAGCCGGGGGGAGTGATTCCTACGACGGTGAATGGCTTTCCATCAATATCGAAAACGCCGCCGATAACTGACGGGCCCGATCCATATTTCTGCTGCCAGAGGCGATAGCTCATCACGACGACGGGAGGAGCGTTGGGTTGATCATCCGCATCGGTAAGCGCGCGCCCGGCATACGCTTTTATGCCGAACATGGAGAAATAATTGCCAGAGACGAACTCACCTGGATAGCCTTGGGCAGCTTCTGATGTGCCCGTGCGTCGGAGACCCAGGAGCAGTTCCGATGACGGGAACGCCGCTAGTTCCGAAAAGCCTTTGGTATTGTCTCGAAGGTATTTGTACAGGTCGTAGGAAACCAGGGAGAACTCTTTTTCCTGGCTATACCCGCCCTGGTAACAACACCGCGATTCTTTCCCCAAACGATACAATTCGCCAGGATTCGCCACTGGTAAGGACTTCAACAGAACAGTGTGAACTAAAGTGAAAATCGACGTGGTTGCGCCGATGCCCAGCGCCAACGTCAGAACCGTTGCGCTCGTGAACGCCGGGGACATCCGCAAGCGCCTTAGCGCGTGCCGTATATCCCAGAGCAGGGTCTCCACGAAAGATTCCCATCTCGCCGCCTGAATTGTTTCCTTGGCAACCTCGACGTTTCCTCGTTCCAGCCGCACCGCGCGAAGTGCGTCCTTGCGGCTCATCCCCTGCTTCATCTTTTCTTCGACAGCCATGTCCAGGAACCCGTTTAGCTCTTCATCCAGTTCTCGACTGACTTGCTCTTTCCGGAACAAGGTTCTTAGGCCGCTGGCTATATTTCGAACCAAAGACATGGCTATCCTTACGACGCTTCCAAAATTCTGGCAATCGCCGCCACTTGCCTGTTCCATTCCCGAGTTTCGGAATTGAGCTTCTTTCGGCCTTGTTCGGTCAGTGCGTAGTATTTTGCCCGCCGGCTATTTTCAGTGGTTTTCCATTCGCTCCTGATCATTCCCGCGCGTTGTAGCCGCTCGACAGCCACAAAAAGCGACCCGGCGTTGACGTGAAAAACTCCCTTGCTCATTTGTTCGATTCTCACGGCGATCCCATATCCGTGCATGGGCTCCAACGCCAGCGTTTTCAATATGAGCATGTCCAGCGTTCCTTGGACGAGGTCGCTCGGTTGATCGGTCATTGTCATGCTTCTCCTGACAATCAAGAGGAGCATACGCCTCTCGTCTTGGTTGTCAAGAGGAGAGGTTGCGGCGAACTCGGCATCAGATCCGTCGCCGTTTTCAGCGAAGTAGACCGCAACTCCTCCGCGTTCGTCTAGCGGATGAAGCGTATCTCATCGGCCCCGCGCGCTCGTGCCAAGAAGGCTCCGCCGGATGTAGCCATTAAGCGAATTGTTTACCTTGGAAAGCCAGGCTCTCTTTTGCGAAGAGTGGCGTCTAAAGTCCAAATCGTTTGGCGACTTCGCGTTCGTAACGGCTCAGCCTCAACTTCTGCCCGTTTTCCAGCAACACCAAGTGATGCCCGTGGAACCACGGTTGAATTTCCTTGATCATATGGACGTTGACGATCGTTGACCTGTGAATCCGCTGGAAGTCGCGCGGATTGAGTTTGCGCTCCAGAGTCGCCAGGGTTTCGCGAATGTCGTGCGTGCGGCTTCCCGTATGCAGCCGCGCGTAATTCCCGTCCGCTTCAATCCAGTCAATCTCTTTCGTTTTCACGAAAACAATGCGCCCATTTTCCGGCACCGGCAGGAATTCTGCGTATTCTGCCCGACGTTTGACTTGTTCCAAGATCGCGCGGACCCGCTGGGCCGCATCTTCGGACTGTTTCGGCGCTATGTGTTCTTTTGCCCGCGCGAGGGCTTTCCGGAATCGGTCCTCTCCGACGGGTTTAAGCAGGTAATCAATCGCGTTCGCTTCGAACGCTCGAACCGCATAGCGGTCAAACGCTGTGACGAAGACCGTGACCGGCATCTTTTCAGGACCAACCCGCCGTACAACTTCAAAACCGTCTATCTCCGGCATTTGCACGTCAAGGAACACCAACTCGGGTCGTTTTCCGAGAATCGCGCGCACCGCGGACTCTCCGTCCACGCACTCTCCGGCGACTTCCACTTCTGTGTCATTTTTCAGAAATCGCAAGAGCCCGTTGCGGGCCAAACGCTCATCGTCAATGATCAAAGTCCGAATCTTCACAATCCCACCACATTCGCGTGCGCGCTCTCAAACGATGGAAGTTGTCGTATCGGTATCGAAAGCCGCACACAAACACCTCTCGGCTTTAAGTCGAATAAATGAAATGTCTGCAGCCCGCCATAAAGCTGCCTAAGGCGCTCTCGCGTGTTAGACAGCCCCATGCCCCGCGATGCCAATCGCTCCGCCGCGTCACCCAAAGAGCTGGTAAGGTTCGCGACTTCCAGCTCCAGGCTGGTTCGATTGCGAATCGCTCGGATGGTGACAACGTCGTCTTCCTTGTGTCTGCTGATTCCGTGCTGAATGGCATTCTCCACAAGCGGCTGCAACACCAGCGCCGGAACCGCACAGTCGAACAATCCCGCGTCAATTTGAAACTCGAATCGCAAGCGGTCCCCGAATCGCCTTTGCTGAATCAAGACGTAGTGCTCGAGAAATTCGATTTCCCGAGCCAGTGGAATTTCTTGCGTGCGCATCTCCTCCAGGGAAATGCGCAGTAATTCGCTGAGCCGCAGCAGTATGTCTTCGGCTCCGTTGGGATCCTCATGCAGCAGGGTCGTGGCAGCTTGGAGCGTGTTGAACAAAAAATGCGGCTGCAATTGCGTGCGCAGGGATTCGATCTGTGCCTCGGCCAGTCGCGCCTCAAGTTGCGCCGCGCGGAGTTCTCGCGCCCTTGCTTGGTCGTAAACGCGATAGAACTGCACCGCCCCGGCCAAAATCCAATAGCTCAGCATAGCAATTTGTAAGTGCTGCTTAAGGTAATGCAGCACGGCTGCCGCCAGCGTCCACTGGTCTCCGGCGCGAAGCCACGCGAAACCCGCCTCCACGGAAAGCGGTCCAGCCGTCAACAGCAGACTGGCCGCAACGTGCAGCGGAATCGCGCGCCGCCAACTTTCCGAATCAATCGGATATTTCCACGCAAGCCACAAGACAAACGGCGTGATCACGCCCCACAGATAGCAAGCCCAGCCCAAATAGTAGAAAAACGGATCGCTAAAACCGTGCGCGGCGTCGTAACCGTACCACTGGGTGCCGAAGAAAATTACAACCAGCAACCACACTGCCGAAATCAGCAACCGCTTGGTCCGGGAAGGCCCCAATTCGAACGCCATGAATAGGCTCCAAAGCAAATCGTAACTCTAAATTCCCCATGCGGCGCAAATACCGGCGTCGGCTACGATCCATCACTGGTTTTCGACGATTCATCCCAAAACCGTACCGTTGCCGCGGCGCAGCCTCTTAACGTGACCACGAAAATCGATGGTGGGTGAAGCCATGGTTCGCATCAGTCTTGTCGTGAACGGCAGCGCGCACGCCGTCGAGGCCGCGCCGGAAACTCCCCTCCTGTGGATTCTTCGCGACTGTTTGAATCTGACCGGCACGAAATTCGGCTGCGGCATGGGGCTATGCGGCGCCTGCACTGTGCATCTTGATGGAAACGCAGTACGCTCGTGCCAAACTTCGGTTGGATCTGTGGGTGCAAAAAAGATCACAACCATTGAAGGACTTTCCACCGATCGCAGTCATCCCGTCCAGAGAGCTTGGGTCGCGGAGCAAGTTCCGCAATGTGGCTACTGCCAGTCCGGGCAAATCATGCAGGCGGCGGCCTTTCTCGCCAAAAATCCTCACCCAACGAGGGACGAAATCGACCAAGCGATGTCAGGCAATATCTGCCGCTGTGGAACCTATTGCAGAATCAGGCGCGCGATTCACCGCGCTGCCGGGGAGGAAACTTGATGCCATTGCAAGCCGAACTCAACCGGCGCGAGTTTCTCAAGGCTGGTGTTTCCGGCGGCGCGGCGTTTGTTCTCGGATTTTATCTGCCGCTGCGCGGCGAGGCTCGGAGATTTTCATCGGGCATAGAGTCAAAAGCCTTCGAGCCGAACGCTTGGATTCGCATCACGCCAGACAACCGGATCATTCTGCTCGTTGAAAAGCCGGAGATGGGCCAGGGCCAGCGAACAATTGAAGCGATGCTGCTGGCCGAAGAGCTTGAAATTGATCTGGCAGCTCTTCAAATTGAGCAAGCTCCTACGATTTCTGACGTCTATAAGAGTTTGGCGACCGGCGGCAGCGGCGGCACCGTCACAGGTTGGGACACCGTGCGCAAAGCAGGCGCCCAGGCTCGCGAAATGCTTCTGAGAGCTGCGGCAGGGAAATGGCGCGCCGATAGAAAGGACTGCCGCGCCGAAAACGGTACTGTAATTCACGTTCCCACCAATCGACGCTTCACCTATGGCGAACTCGCGGATTCCGCAATGCAACTCCCTGACCTCAGCCCCGATGCAGTACCGCTGAAAGAGCCGAAAGAGTTTCGTCTCATTGGCAAGCCTACGCCGCGCGTTGATACGCCAAGCAAAGTCGATGGCAGCGCCGGGTTCGGGATTGACGTAAAAGTTCCGGATATGCTCTACGCCGTCATCGCTCGCTGTCCGCATTTTGGCGGGAAACTTGTGAACTTCGACGCTGCCGCGGCCAAAGACATTCCCGGAGTGCGAGCTGTCTTTCCTGTTCCGCCACTCGGTTTCCTGGACATCTGCAGCTACGGCGGTCGAAACCTCAACACGGCGGGCGGAGTTGCCGTCGTGGCCGATTCGACTTGGGCGGCAATTCAGGGCCGCAAGGCGCTAAGACTGAATTGGAATAAGGGACCCGGCGGAACAGAGGCCACTGGCAGCTTGCGCGGTTCGCTGGAACCGCTGGCTTCTGGCCCTCCCACGTTTATCTCCATCGATCGAGGCGATGTGGACAAAGCTTTGGACAGCGCGGCGAAGAAAGTCGTCGCGACATACGAATTGCCCTTCGCCGCGCACGCCACCATGGAACCGATGAATACCACGGCGCACGTTCGAGAGCGTGAAATTGAGATCTGGTCTCCCACACAATGGGCGAACGTGATTCAGGACGAGATTTCGACCCTTTCTGGATTGCCCAAGGACAAAATAATCGTTCATATGACGCTCTCGGGCGGATCTTTCGGACGTCGCGCGCAATGGGATTACGCCGCCGAAGCCTGGCAAGTGGCCCGTCAATGCAAGCAACCCGTCCAGTTGCTCTGGACGCGTGAGGACGACATCCAACACGGGTTCTATCGCGAATATTCCTACCATCGCATGCTCGGAGGCCTCGACCAGCAAGGAAATGTTTCGGCATGGTCACACCGGTTGCTTACAACGTCCATCCGGCAGGTATTTGATTCTATCGAGAGTTTGAAAGATCCCGGACACCTCGCGGAGGTTGGAGGCGCCGACCCTCCTTATTCGTGCCAAAACGTCCGCGTGGATTACGTCCCGATTCCTTCTGTTGTGCCACGCGCGTGGTGGCGCTCAGTCGAGAGTTCTTTCAACGCCTTTGCCGTGGAATGTTTCATTGATGAACTGGCGCACGCAGCCGGCAAGGATCCTTACGAATTTCGCATGAACCTGTTGCGCGGCGACGCGAAGCCAGGTGAGGAAGGCCTCGATCGGCGAAAGTTTCGCGGTGTCTTGCAACTCGCTGCGGAAAAGTCAGGCTGGGGTAAGGCGCTCCCTGCAGGCTGGGGACGCGGCATTGCTTGCCACTTCTCGTTTCGCAGTTACATCGCTCACGTTGCGGAAGTTTCCGTGGACAAGGACGGAGGGACTCGCGTTCGCCGTGTCGTCACGGCCGTTGACTGCGGCACCGCCGTGAATCCCGATGGTGTACGGGCAATGGCCGAAGGTGCTGTCAACTTTGCTTTGACTCCTGTGCTCACTGGCGAGATCACGATTAAAGATGGCGCCGTGGAGCAAAGCAATTTTCACGATTACCGCGTCCTGCGCATGGACCAATCTCCCGACATCGAAGTGCACATCGTTCCCAGCTCGGAACGCCCTGGCGGCATGGGCGAACCCGGTGTGCCGCCTCTAGCCCCCGCCGTCGCCAATGCCATCTTCGCCGCGACGGGCGTGCGTATTCGCCGCCTGCCTGTGGAATCAAAGCTCCTTCGACGGTCTTAAGCTTTAGTATCCGATCTCTTACCGTCAGGTTTCCCCAGAGCTCAATCCATTCGCAAACAATTGGACACGCGCGCCTAATGTCGAGCTTTGCTTGTTTCCCTCGCGTGCTAAGCTTTTTCCCGCTGCTCAAGCCCAGGGAGCCCGGGGGTTTGAACTTACAAACCCTCGAACGAATAATGTTCCGCAAAATTCTCATCGGCAATCGCGGCGAAATCGCCGTGCGCATTATCCGCGCCTGCCGCGAGCTCGGTATCAAATCCGTCGCCGTTTTTAGCGACGTGGACCGCAATTCGCTCCACGTTCGCCTCGCCGACGAAGCCTACCCCATCGGTCCCGCTCCTTCGCGCCAAAGCTATCTCTGCCTCGATAAACTAATGAATGTCGCGCGGCGTGCTGGCTGTGACGCGGTACATCCCGGCTATGGCTTTCTTGCGGAAAACCCAGCTCTTCCTCGCGCCTGTTCAGCTGCTTCGCTCACTTTTATCGGTCCGCCAGCCGAGGCGATGGAAGCGCTCGGCTCAAAAACCGCTGGCCGCTCGCTGGCTCGTGGAGTGGATGTTCCCACCGTTCCCGGAACAAACGATCCGATTGAAAAGCCAGAAGAGGCGCGCGCGCTGGCGCAGAGAATGGGGTTTCCGGTTTTGCTGAAAGCGGTCGCGGGCGGCGGCGGAAAAGGCATGCGGCTGGTTTCGAGCGACGAAGAATTCATGTCCGCGTTTAGAGACGCCTCGTCCGAAGCCATGAATGCGTTCGGAAATCCCAGCGTATTCCTTGAAAAATACCTGGAAAAACCGCGCCACATCGAAATTCAAATTCTCGCTGACGCGCATGGCCGAACGGTCTCTCTCGGCGAACGCGAATGTTCTGTGCAGCGCCGCCATCAAAAAGTGATCGAAGAAGCTCCCTCGCCCATCATGACGCCGGAATTGCGCAAACGCATGGGTGACGCCGCCGTGCGCATCGCGCGCGCCGGTGGTTACGTGAATGCCGGGACCGTCGAATTCCTTGTCGATGCGCATTACAACTACTACTTCCTCGAGGTGAACACGCGCCTCCAGGTCGAGCACCCCGTTACGGAGCAAGTGACTGGCCTCGATTTAGTCAAATTGCAAATCGCAATTGCCGCGGGCCACCGTCTTCCGTTCGCGTGGGAATCCATCACTCCACGCGGCCACGCTATGGAAGTCCGCCTGTACGCGGAAGATCCCGAGAACAATTTTTTTCCGTCTCCCGGAAAAATTCTTTCGCGCCGCGCCCCGAGCGGCCCCGGAATTCGTCTCGACGAAGGCGTCTACTCCGGCTGGACCGTTCCGATGGATTACGATCCGCTCCTCGCGAAGTTGATTGCCTGGGGCAACAGCCGCGAAGAAACGATTGCGCGTTTGCGCCGCGCGCTCGAAGAATATTCGGTAACGGGAATCAAGACGAACACCGCGCTCTTCCGCAGAATTCTTGTCGAGCCCGATTTTCTCCGCTCCGAAATTCACACAAAGTGGCTTGACGAAATGCTGACGCGTCCGCACGCGGCTCCCGATGTTGATTCGCGCGCAGCCGATGCCGCTGCAATCGCGGCGGCGCTTTGGCACGCCTCGCACGACTCCGCTTCCGTTCCAGCAGCCACGGAAAAATATTCACGCTGGAAAATGGAAGGCCGCACGCGTCAGACGGATCGCATGCCATGAAATTCGAAGTGCGCATCGGAGGAAAGCCGCGCGTCGTGGAACTCACGCGCAATTCGGAGAAGCTTAAAATTTCTCTCGACGGAAAAATGCTCGACGCCGACGCCGTCGAAATTGCGACGAACACATTTTCAATTTTGATCGAAGGCGAATCGTACGAAGTCCGTGTCGCGCCGATGCCGGACGGTTCGCTCGTCCTGCATACCGGCCTGGCGGAGTACCTTGCAGAAGTGGACGATCCGCGTGCGTGGCGCGGGCGGCGCCACGGGGCGCTCGAAGCCGAAGGACGGCAGCAGATCGTTGCGCCGATGCCCGGGAAGATTGTGCGGGTCCTGGTGCAGGCGGAAGATGCTGTGGAAGTTGGCCAAGGCTTGCTGGTTGTGGAAGCGATGAAGATGCAGAACGAAATCCGTTCGCCGAAGAGCGGGCGCGTTGAAAAGCTTTTTGTGAAAGAAGGCCAGGCGGTGAATGCCGGAGAAGTTCTGGCCTGGGTCGACTAAGACGGTACCCTAGCTAAATAAGAAGTTAATTTTGCGGCGTGCCTTGTTTTGAGGGGAAGGAAGTTTTTGCGGCTTCGGGCAGACGTCCGGCCGCTTCAATCACCTGGCGCGCGAGATAGTTTGTCACTTTCGCTTCATCGCGAACCGTGGCGAGATACGCGGCCTTCAATAATTGCTCTTTGCGGTTTTTCAGCGTGTCACGAATCGTTTGTTGAACTTGCGGATCGGCGATGCCACGCTGGCCGGGAGCTTCGCGGGCGACGAGTTTCAGAATTCGCACACCGTCTTTTAACTGCACCGGCTGGCTGACTTCTCCCGCCTTCAAGCCCATCACGACGCGCTTCAAAGTCGGATCGGATTGATTCAAAGAAGATTCCGGCACGTAGCCGAGATCTCCGCCGGTCGCGGCTGAATTGACGTCCTCGGAATAATCCATGGCGAGCGTGGCGAAATCGGCGCCGCTGTTCAGGCGGTCCATGAGCATTTTCACTTTGCGGCTGACTTCCGCTTCGTTGGTGGCGTCGTCGTTTTTGCGATTGCGGATGACGGGTTCCTTGCGCGGCGTTACGACGATTTGCGCGATGCGATATTGCGGCTCGGCGACGTTGAATTGCTGCTTGTTCGAGGCGTAGAAATCGGCAATGTCCTGATCGCTGATGCTGATTTTGGCGACGACTTCGCGGTTCATCAATTTCGTGATGGATTGCTGGCGGCGCAGATCGCTTTTTAGATCGTCCACCGTGATTCCGCGATCCTTCAACTGGCGGTGAAATTCATCTTCGGTGAACGGACTTTTCATTTCGGTGAATTTGTCTTCGACTTCACCGTCGCTCGCGACGAGATTCAGTTTTTTCGCGCGTTCGAGAAGAATTTCGTTGTTGATGAGTTCATCCAGAATATTCAGCTTGAGCGAGAGCGATTCTTCCTGCGATGGTTCCTGGCCTTCGGGACTGACGCGCGTGCGGTAATACTTGTCGACTTCATCGCGCTTGATGTCTGTTCCATTCACGGTGGCCCAAACGTCCGGTGCAGGCTGGCGAGTCTGATTGCAGCCCGCAAGCGGAAGAACCCAAACGGCCGCGAGCAGAACGCTCGTGGTGCGAGAGTGGACCAGCCGCGCTAGTTTCGGGCGCATCGAGTTCAAAGAGTTTGGCTCAAGCCGCTTTTGGTGCGCGGGAAGCTCCGGCCTTGATTACTTTGCCGGCGCGGATGCATGCAGTGCAAACGCGAAGATGCTTGTGAGTGCCCGCAACGACGGCGCGAACGCGCTTGAGGTTCGGGTTCCAGCGGCGGCGGCGGGTATTGTTGGCGTGGCTGACCACGTTGCCATATTGCGGCCCTTTGCCGCAGAGATCACACTTCAGTGCCATGTCGGTTCCTGCTGATGAAAGATTTTGTAAAACGAGACCCTTTATTGTAGCAGACGAAGGAAGAATGTAGCCAGCGGCCTCTTGCGGGATACGCTCGAGGTAAACGAGTGGAAGAGAGGTCCCTAGACTGCCGATCCCTCGGCTCCGCTCGGCCTTGGTTTGGAGATTCTGCCCATCCGGCTAATGGGCTCTAATTTGATTGCTGTTCGGCAAAGCGTTGCAAATGATGCGGTTACCAGTCTGACTAAGGGTCTTTATCGGAAAGCGTCGCGCGTCAAGTGTATTAACATGATGGCAGACGGGAACGCCACGAAAGGCCCATTTTCCCGCGCCAAAGCAACCCTTATAAGTAGAAGTCATTAGGGAGCTCGCTTGAATCGTGGCCGCGAGGAAACTTTCATGAGTCCGCAGCAAAACCGTCTGCTGGTCGTAGATGACAATGAAATGAACCGGGACATGCTTGCGCGCCGGCTGTCACGCAGCGGCTATCTGGTTGACGTCGCGGAAAATGCGCGGCAGCTCATGCAACACGTCAAAGAAAATGGATTGGATTTAGTGCTCCTGGATATCGAGATGCCGGAGGTCAGCGGCTTTGATGCCTTGAAGATGCTGCGCAAGGATTATTCGCCTAGCCAGCTGCCCATTATCATGGTGACTGCCAGGAACCAGAGGGAAGACATTCTCAGGGCGTTAAATCTAGGTGCCAACGATTATCTGACGAAACCGATTGACTTTCCCGTAGCCCTGGCGCGGATCGAGAGTCAGCTCTCGCGCAAACGAAAAGAGGTGAGCGATTCGCCCGCCACAAAATCCGACCTTCGTGACCACCGGTATGCACCTCGGTACTCCTTTGCAGCCCATGCCGAGATTGTCGATTTAAAATCTGGTGCTCGCCTTTCTGGCATGACTTCGGATATCTCACTCGATGGGTGCTTTGTCTGTGCGCGGGAGTCGCTGGAGATTGGAACGCGTGTCCGCCTGACACTGAAGCACAAAAACCAAGATGTGATGATGCTCGCCGTAGTTCGTGTGTTAAAGCCGAAACTGGGAATGGGCCTTCAGGCTCTGGAGGTCGATTCCGGCTTCAGTGACACCTTTGTGCAGTGGCTCGATGCTCTGCGTGAATCTCGCTGAACTCCAATATTTATAGCGGCCTCTCCGTCAAACACCGTGTGCATACGTTGTAGGCTAGCCTTCCCTTGGCCGTCCCCCGGCTGGCTCGGGATAACAACGTACATCGCGGCGGAAGAGCGAAGAAAAGCGCAACTATATGCGTGCGAATCCGACGATTCGACACAATTGATAAAGCATGCAATTCAACTCACGGGAAGTCGGAACAATCGTCCTCGTGAGCATGATTTGCGCGGAGGAGCAGTATCAGCGGGAGGAGGGCTGAATTCCGAGGGCGCTGCGGAGGAAAATGACGAAGGGTTTTCCACCGCGGACAAGGAAAGAAAGATCCAAATCGCCGGAGTTTTCGACCTCTCCGCGAAATTCGCCAAGCTCGTTCGTCATCGTCTTGACAACGCTTTCTCCGCCATCGGAGAGCGTGACTTGCACGTCGTGAGCAACGACCTCCGGCTGGCTAACGTCCAACAATTGGCCAGTGACAACGAGGAGATTGCGTTCCGGATGCGCTTCGAGTTGGAGATCGATCTGATAGGATTCAACCCGGTAAAGCATTTGCCGGATGCTCATTCCGGATGAGCGCATGCCTGCCCGGGCCGGCTGCGTAAAACTGTCGAATAGCAGCTCGATCACACAGCACGATTCCTGACATGATTCCTGAACTCTTTCTGCGGGCGGTGGGCAGGTTCGACGCACCGCCTTCGGTACTCTCTGGCATTGTGCTAGCGTCTGCACGCGGCATATGGAACCCGTGCCCAAGTGTCTCTGCATTGCATGTTGCCAATTGTCGGCAGCAAAATCAGTACGTTCCCCAGCACCAAAATGGGTCATCTACATTCCCCTACTCATCGCTTCTCGTGCTCGTCTTTCACTTTTACATCGGATGGGTAGGTGCAATTCTATCCATGGGAGAAGGATGAGGAAGCCGGAGATAACCCGAAAGCTTCTTCAGGTGGAGGCTGTAATCGACTAGCGCATGAGACTGAGTCGGGTAGTCAAAACTAAAGTACTAAGGTTTTGACTCGATTGCTGACGGGGCGGACTCATGGTATCCAACTGGAGACGCGAATTTGGTGGCGACGTTTTCAGGAGACTGATCAAGAAGCCAATCGTCGGAGCAGACAGGGAATTGCCGGCACGCCAGATCCCGCCCAGCTGGAGATCAGCTTGTATGTTTCCTAGCCGAATCGAAGCACCACAACGCATCAGGTGTGCCCAATTGAGGTCTGAGCAAAATGCCTTTGGACCCGCAGCTGAACGGCAGAATGGAAAGGCGGCTGCCGATCATTGTGGCTGTGCGCCTCGCACCTTATGCGCACGCGGGCGTCAATGGGGAAGAAAGAACCTACACGGATAACATCAGTCAACGCGGCGCGCGCATATTCTCGAAACATGCTTGGCAACCTGGCGACCCTTTATGGATTACCTTGTTGAACGGACATTCGGCCTGCGGACAGGTGGTTTACTGCCAGAGGCTGCCAGACGACCGCTATAGTATCGGAGTGAACTTCCAGGATCAGCCCGTCACATGGTTGAGCGTACGGAAATATTACGACTACGACATATAGGTCGTCCCGATCGACGGAACGCCAGCTCTGATTCGTCCCTGCCAGCTGCAATAAAAAAGGGAAGAAGATTCCAAACCTGAGCTGACACAATTATAAATAGGCCAAGAATCATTCTGCGCGGAGGGCGCGGACTGGATCGGTGCGGGTGGCGCGCCACGCGGGGAGGAAACAGGCGGCGACGGCGACGAATGTCATTACGATTAGGGCGGAAGCAAAGGCCAGAGGGTCGCGCGGACTCACGTGGTATAAAAGGTTGCCGAGGAGGCGCGTCAGGCTGAGTGCCGCGACCGCACCGAGGACCACACCACCGCCAGTCAATAGCAAGCCACGCGACATTACGAGACGCAACAGATTGGCCGCTCCTGCGCCGAGGGCCATGCGCAGCCCGAGCTCGCGGGTACTCTGCGAAACAGCGTAGGACATTACGCCATACAGACCGATGGCGGAGAGCAAGAGTGCCAGCGCGCTTAAGACGCCGACCAAAGTGACGGCCACCAACTGCGGCGAGGTTGCGCGATCCACCTGCTCCTGGAGTGTAATTGTTTCGAACAGGGCAAGATTTGGGTCGAGCGCGTGAACCTGGCTGTCCAGAGCTCTCGCCATGGTTCCTGGGCTAAGCCGTGTCCGGATATACAGATTTCCCCGAACGGAGAAATTCTGGCGACGAGACACATAGAAAAAGGGTTTCGGTGCTTCGCGCACGCTTTGGTATTTGGAATCCTTCGCCACACCGATTATGCGCATCCATCGCCCTTTGACTTGAAGGCGCTCGTCCATCGGACTTCTGCCTTGCCAATACTTCGCGGCCATCGTTTCATTCACGATGGCAACTGGCGCCGAGTTTTCGTCGTCCGTGCGTGCGAATTCGCGGCCCGAGACCAACGGGATTCCCATAGTGGCAAAATAATCCGGGCCGACCTCGTTATATTCCACGGCGGGCTGCTCGTCGGGCGAGGGCTGATATCCATCCACCGCAACCGGCGACGAAGAAAAATATCCGTAGCCGAGCGGGGTGGACCGCGCGAAGGCGGCCGACTCGACGCCGGACATGTTTCTGACGCGATCCAGCAATTCGTCCTGGAAATTCTGTGCGCGCGGCGCATCGTATCCGGCGGAAGTCAAATCGGCAGCGGTGTAGAGGACTTCGTGTGTGGAGAAACCCGGGCTGGAAGTTCGAATTTTCTTCAGGCTTTGCAGCAGCAGCCCGGCACCGACCAGCAAGACGAAACTCAACGAGACCTGCACGAGGACCAAACCCGAGCGGACCCACGCCTTTCCACCGCCGCCAACAACACCGACTGACTCGCTTTTCAAGGTACCGGCGACGTCGAGTCTGCCGGTCAGGAGGGCGGGTACAAGCCCGAGCAGGAGCGTCGCGACAAGGCAAACGCCAGCGCTCAACGCCAAGACGCGCCAATCGATTTCGCCCGGAAGGTGCATCGACACGCCGCCTCGTGCAGGGAAGAGGAGCACGAGCGCGTGACTGCACCAGTGCGCGACAAGCAGTCCGCCAATTGCGCCAAACGCCGAGAGGAGGAGGCCTTCCGTGAAAAGTTGCTGCAAGAGCCGGCCACGGCCCGCGCCGATGGCGAGCCGCACGGTCATCTCATGCCGCCGCACGAACGCCCTGACAAGCAACAGGTTGCCAACGTTGGCGCAGGTGATCAGCAAAACAAAAACCGCGACGACGAGCATAATTTCCAGAGTAGGGAGCAGAGTGCTCGCGTTGTTGAACGGCGTTCGCCACAACGGCCAAAGCTGGATGCCGCGGCCGCGGTTGGTGACGGGATAAGCGGCTTCCAATCGGTTTGCGACGGCTGAGATTTCCTGTTGCGCTTGCGCAAGAGTCACGCCCGGCTTAAGCCGCACATAACCTTCAATCCAGCGCGCGCCGCGATCTTCCAGTTTGTATCCGTCCTGCTCGAATGTTTCTTCCATCGAGATGGGGACCCAAAACTGCATTTCCCATCCGACGAAGGTCCCATAGAAACCTTCGGGCGCGACGCCCACAATTGTGTGTATGACGCCGTTGAACCGCTGTGTTTTTCCAATGATTTCGGGATCGCCGTTGAAGCGTCTTTGCCAGAGCTGATAGCTGATGACCGTTACCGGGTGTGCGTTGCGCCCCACGTCTTCGCCCGGCTCGAATCCCCGCCCCCGAATGGGATGGACTCCAACGGCTTCGAAATAATTTGCGGATACGATGCTGCCGGTCGCGCGCTCTGCCCGATCGCCGATGCTGAGAGTAGTTCCCATGATTTTGCTGACAATGAATGAGTCAAAGAGCGTGCAATTTCTTTGCAAGTCGAGAAGGTCCGGCCAGGAAAGCGCAGTAGGGCCGACTTCGCCGCGCGCGGTTCCGGTGATGGCGAGAAGTTGCTCCTGATGGGTTACCAAGGGGTATGGACGAAAGGAAATTCCTTCGACCCAACTGAAGACTGCGGCGTTGGCGCCGATGCCGAATGTCAGGTAAAGGATCGCGAGGAGGGAAAAGCCCGGGCTACGACGAAGCATGCGAAGGCCGAAGCGAAGATCTTGAAGGGTCGTTTCGAGAAGAGGGAACCCCCGCTGGTCGCGATAGATCTCCTTGGTTTGCTCGACGCCGCCGAAAGTGCGAAGCGCTTCGCGCCGTGCGTCAGCCGGAGACATGCCTTTTCGCAGGTTGAGTTCGATGGACATCTCCAAATGCGAGCGCAGTTCTTCATCGAGGTCGCTTTCGAGACGGCCGTGCCGGAAGAGCGCGGCAAGCCGGCGAACAGGCACCGCAAAAGGTTCGCGCATGGATCAGGTCCCCCTGAGCACGCGGTTGATCATCGCGGCCATGCGATCCCAACTTTCCGCTTCTTGCTCGAGCTGCCTACGCCCAGCTCGCGTGAGAGAGTAAAACTTCGCCTTGCGATTGTTGTCCGAGACGCCCCACTTGGAGGCGATCCAACCGCGCTGCACGAGGCGTAGCAGAGCCGGATAGAGCGTGCCCTGGTTCAATTGCAGGAGGTCTTCCGAGACGTGCTGGATGCGTAGGGCGATGCCGAAGCCGTGCATTGGCCCCATAGAGTCGAGAGTTTTGAGGACAAGCAAGTCGAGAGTTCCCTGGAGGACTTCGGACTTTGGAGAACGCATGGTTCCTTTCGACGGTCAACAGGAGAAAAGGGGAGCATAGCACGTTCCTTTTGGCCGTCAACAGAAGAGTGAGGGAGAGCCCGAGTGTGGCTTGGTTCGTCCGTGGTACTGGCGTAAGCCGGAAGGCACGGATGGCGGGTTGAGGCGGTCGCACGCCGAATTGCGCGGCGATCTGTAAACGACTCGCGCTTTGAGCCGTTTAGAGGGGGAAAATCCGCAATCTGTAGTGACCCTGCTCGCGCCGGTGCGCGAACGGAGGTTGTTTTTTTGAGGGGAGGGCGAAACGGTCGGGAGGCTTGCCACACAATTCGACGAATATGGCGTGGCATGGGTCGAGGATCCTGAGTGGGGATGTGCGCGGACGGGATAGAAGGGGCATCCGGACGGCTCGGGAAAGCCGACAGGCAAGTAGTCGGGGGCACGGCAGTCAAATAGATGGGATCAGAAAAACGATTTAAGGACGGCGAGCCTTACGGTAGGCTTATTGCACCAAAAGTGGTAAAACTCCGAGCATGTCGGAGCGATTGGTTCCCTGATATAGGGACAAGAAGAGACTTTTAGGAAAACTTCTGATAGCAGGCCCCTGTTGTTGCAAGAAGATCTTTCAGGAAAGAACGTGGCCATTCCAAGTTATCGTCGTGGAGAAAAAAGGCGGTCTAGCCGAGTGACACTGGCCGTACCCATTCGGATAGACGGTGAAACCGTGACCGGGGAAAAATTTATCTTGAGCACGACGACGACCGTGCTGAGCGAGTTCGGCTGCCTGATCAACATGGAAGAAGAGGTGATGGTGGATCAGACGCTCGTGCTGATGAACGAGCACACGAGGCAGTCGGCGCAAGCGCGGATTGTTTCGACGCGGCGGCACCGCAACGGCCACAAATACGTGGGCGTGGAATTTATTTCACCCTGTGAGAATTTCTGGCGGCTGACGTTTGTGAAGCCCGGGGCAAAATCGCTTAAGAAAATATACGGAAGTCAAAGTACTTGAAATTACTCCCGCTGGATGGGCGTCCGGCGTGCTGGGCTCGGCGATAAAAGTATCCCCAGAAGCTATCAACTATTGATCGTGAGACATCATGCCGGGCATATCGTGCGCGTGATGCGTGGGCGATTTTGCGGCGTGGCGCAACGGCGCTAAGGCGGCGTCGTTCTTCGGGACGAAATAGCCAACGACAATTCCCATCGCACCGTCGTGAAGGAGTTTGCCGGTCGGGTTGTCATAGTTCGCCGTGATTTTCAATTGATCGCCGGCGGCGAGCGACTCGCCACCCGTAGAAGAGAATGTAACAACGGGCATGCTGAGCAGATGGCCCTCATCGTCGGTTTTTGCCTGCAATGTGGCGAGAGATTTCTTCTTTGTGGCGTCTTGCAAAACAATTTGCTTTCCGTAATCGTGCATGTGGCCGCCGACTCCGACGAGTATTCCGTCATATTTCACGCCGACGCTTCCGGATTTTTCGCTCGGGCCGGGCGGCAGGTCGTAGGCGGAATTGCCGCAGGAGGCGACGTCCATCCATGCGGGATAGGCGTTTTTGACGGGAGCGGGCGAAGCGTTATCGAGATAGGCAACTTCAATTTGCAGGAAAGCCTTGTCGTAAGACGTAGCGGTGGGATTGTGAATCATCGTTTCCACTCGGATGCGATCGTCTTTTTGCACGCGATAGCCGTAGCCGGGAATTGGCGCCCAATCGGTGAGTTCGCCGCCGGCGCCGAAGATGTGTTCCTCTTTATTGGGGCAAAGAAAGTCGGAGCGGTTTTCGTTCCAGAATGCGACGTGATGGAGCACCACGCCGGGGACCGCGTTGCCGGACGCGTCGACGAGATGCGGGTGATAGGAGAGCAGCCAGCCGGTCAAGGGAATGGTCCAGATCAAATCCGCGGGCTGGGGCATTTTCATGTGAGACGTGTGGGCGGGAAGATTCATGGGGCCGACGCGAAGCGTGATGGTGTGGGTGGAGGCATCAACTTTTTGGTCGAGAACGACACCTGGAGCGATGGCGTGATGCATGCCGCCTTGCATAAAGCCGCCGTGCTGTTCGACAGCGCGGCGCATGTGGCTTTGCGGCTTTGGCGCGGCGTCCTGGGAGAAGACGCACGCAGAACAGGCGGAGGAAACTCCGGCGATAAGTAGGAGACGGCAGATCATGAGACACCTCACCAAACGAGGTAGGGCAGTAGCTGATTCGATGATACGCCAATGAGCGACGGGAGAAACAATTCCTTCGGGGTAGAATGCGCAGGGTGAGAGAAGTGTTTCGAAGAAAATTTTGGATGGTGCGAGGAGCGGATATGAAATTGGGTGGGCGGAACAGGAATCAATTGACGCGCAGGGATTTGTTGGGGACGGCTTCGCTGGCCGGATTGGGAACGGCGCTGCTTTCCGCGCCGGAATTGCGCGCACAGGAACAACAGCCGTATCAGACGGGCAAAGATCCCGGGAAGCACGACCCCATCGCGGATTTTAAGTTTGATTTGGAGGCGACGCGTGGATGGGTAGGCGAGGCGGGATCGGCGAAAGAGGCGACGATTGCCGAATTTCCGGCGTCGCAGCACATCGCGGGCGTTTCGATGAGATTAAAACCGGGAGGGATTCGCGAGTTGCACTGGCATGCGATTGCCGCGGAATGGGCGCTGATGTTGAAGGGTACGGTGATGACAACGGTCATAGCGCCCGACGGAGAACCGGCAACGGATATTTTTGAGGCGGGAGACATTTGGTATTTCCCGAAGGGCCACGGACACGCGCTGCAAAACATCGGGAAAGAGGAAGCGCATTTCGTTTTGGGTTTTGACGACGGGCATTTTTCGGAGTTTGGCACGTTCAGCATCACCGATTGGATCGCGCAGAGTTCGCCCGCGGTGGTGACGCGGAACCTGGGACTCTCAGTGGCAACGGTGGCTGCACTGCCGAAGAAGGAGTTGTACATTTTGCCGGGCAAAGTGCCAGCGACAATTCCGGAACCGTATCTGGCGGACGACTTAGAGACGAGCCAGAATCCGCACAAATTTCGATTGGGAAAAATGGCGCCGATTGTTTTCCCGGGGGGATGGGAGCGGATCGTGACGATGAAGGAATTTCCCATCAACACCACACTGACCTCGGTGATGCAATACCTGGAGCCGGGAGCGCTGCGGGAAATGCATTGGCACCCTAATGCGGACGAATGGCAGTACTACCTCGGCGGCCGCGCGCGTGTGACGGTTTTTGGCGCGCACGGAAGATCGCGAACGGAAGAATTTGCACCGGGGCAAGTGGGATTCATCCAGCAGGGATTTGGACACTACGTAGAGCAGATCGGGACCGAGCCGACGAAGTTTTTCGCGTTGTTCAACAGCCCGGCGTTCGAAGAGATTTCGATTTCGAAATGGCTGGCGGGAAATCCCGCCTCATTGATTGCGGATAATTTTGGAATTGCGAAGGATGAAGTGGGCCGGTTGCCGAAAAAGGCGCTGGGGATTCTCAAATAGCCTTGCTGGAACCGTTCTGCGGAAACGCGGGGGCAATCAAAGTTTTCGAAACGCGCGAAAATACAATAAAATAGAGGCAGCAGCGAATGTGGGCGTGTAGCTCAGCTGGGAGAGCGCGTGCTTTGCAAGCATGAGGTCGCAGGTTCGATCCCTGTCACGTCCACCAAATTTCTCAAAGTCGTAGCGCCGCTTTCTTGCCGGTCGGTTTATCCGCGTAGCAGAAGAATTCTTGAATCGTCGCATTTGCAAAAATCCTGCGCGGACATCGCGATATAAATCCCTCAGCTATTGGAGCTTGTGTCCAGTTTTGGGATGCGCTTTGGCAGGGTTGTGGCATCCGTTTTCATCCAGTGAGAACAGGAAGACTCATCTTCTTGACTCCCGCAAATCACCGTGCCACTGTACGCGGCAGACCGGGGGTGTGCTCATGGGACTTTTTAATAATTTTTATAAGCAGATTTTTGCAGTTGCGGTTGTGTCGCTGCTAGCGGCGACGGCGGTATTCGCGGATGTAACGGGATCGATTCTTGGAACGGTGAAGGATCGGTCGCAAGGAGTAGTAGCCGGCGCCAAGATTATGGTGTCTAACGCGCAAACCAATTTCAGCCAGGAAACCACAACGGCCGCAGACGGTTCTTTCCGCTTCCTGGTTCTTCCCGTCGGAATTTACAAGTTAAGTATCACCGCGAACGGTTTCCGGCCATTCGAAGAATCCAACATCGAGGTGAAGGTCAACGACCAATTGCGCTTTGATGTTGTACTCGACGTGGGCAACTTGAACGAAAAAGTTGAGATCTCCGCAAACGCCGTGCAGGTGCAGACGGAAAATACTCAGTTAGGCGATGTGATCGACTCCAAAAAGATGCTGGCGCTGCCGCTGAACGGACGCAGTTATATCGATCTGCTGGGCTTGCAAGCCGGCGTTGCCCCCACGGGCGGTCAGACCATCGGCGGCGATAGACAGGTATCGGGCGACTTGAACGCGGGCAACATCTCCGTCAACGGCCAGCGCGAAACGGCGAACGCTTTTCTGGTCAATGGAGGCGACGTCAGCGAGGGGCGCAATTTGGGCGCCGGGTTGATTCCCAATCTTGATTCCATCGAGGAATTTCGTCTGATCACCAACAGCTTTGACGCCGAATATGGGAAATTCAGCGGCGCGGTCGTGAACGCGATCACCAAGTCCGGCACGAACGGTGTTCACGGTGATGTTTTCGAGTTCTGGCGCAACGACAAGCTGGATGCCACCAATTATTTCTTCAGCTCTAAATCCGAACTGCGGCGCAATCAGTTCGGCTACGCCGTGGGCGGGCCGTTCTGGAAGAGCAAGCTTTTTTGGTTCACGGATTATCAGGGCACGAGACAGGTGCGTGGAGCCGAAACCACCACCACCTTGCCGACCGATCTCCAACGCCAGGGGATGTTTGATCCCGCAATCCTGAGCGGTACTGTCGATGGCAGCCGTCCTGGGGTGTGCCCCGATTGCGGCTGGGCCCAGGTCCTCACGCAACGGTTGGGTTACACCGTCAACAACGGCGAACAGTACAGCTTCCCAGGCTGCAACTCGACGGCGAACTGCGTGTTTCCGGTTGACCCCGTCTCGGGTCTGGCGGTGATCCCGCAGTCGGCTTGGTCAGTGCCGTCGACCAAAATCCTCCCGTATATTCCGGCGCCGACCGATAAAACTACGGATACGCTCAACTATTCTGATAACAGCGGAAAAGATAGGGTAACGGATAACAAGGCCGCACAGCGGGTGGATCTCGTCAGTCAGAAGACCGGCAACTGGTCATGGTATTACCACTTTGATGACTCGAGCGCCGCGCTGGCGCTTCCCTCTGCCAGTGTGCCAGGCTTCCCTTCGTTTACGCCAACACGGGCGCAAGAATTCGTCATGAGCAACACCAAGAATATCGGATCCATGGCGGTGAACGAGGCACGCGTGACGTTCTTCCGCACCGCCGTCCACAAGGACAGTCCACAGGGCAGCTTCGCGAATCTCTCTGACCTGGGTTTCAACAATTCCAATGGCCTCGGCATTATCCCGGCTGCGCCGGCTGACTATAAGCAGTACGTGCCACAGATCATCTTTAAAAACTTCAATATTGGCGTACCGTCGTTGAATACCTTCCAACCCAACAATACGTACATGGCGACGGACAGTTTTTCGAAGGTGTTCGGCAGGCATACGTTGAAGGTCGGAGGCGAATACCGCTACCTGCAAGTCAACGAACGTAATTTCGCGAACGTTTTCGGGGGATTTGTGTTTAGCGGCAGTCTGACAGGCAACGATTTCGCCGACTTCCTTCTGGGCGCGCCGCAAGGCGATAGTGGGCCGAACGGGTACACTCAGGCCTCTAAACAGATATTGGACTCCCGCACGAAATACGGCGGCGTCTTCGGGCAAGACTCTTGGAAGGTAAAACCGAACCTCACGCTGAACCTCGGCCTGCGCTGGGAATACAGCACGCCATGGTATGACACGCAGGGCAAGATCCAGTCCATCATTCCCGGAGAGCAATCGGTGCTCTTTCCGCTATCGCCTGTGGGCTTTGTCTACCCTGGCGACCCTGGCGTCCCCAAGACGCTTACCCCGACGAGATACAAGAATTTCGGCCCTCGTCTCGGCCTCGCCTATTCGCCCGGCTTTAGCGATGGTGTGCTGGGCAAAATCTTTGGAGGCCCAGGCCAGACCAGCATTCGGGCAGCTTACGGGATCTACTACACATCCATCGAAGACCTGAACCTGTTTTTCGAGGTGGCGGACGCCCCGTTCGGCCTCTACTGGTCCAGTCCAGCCCCTGTTATGTTTGACGAACCATTCCGAAATCGCCAGGACGGGACACCACAGGGACAGCGTTTCCCCTTCACCGTGCCCGTTCCGGGCAGTCCCTCGAATAAGACCTTGGATTTCTCGAAATACGAGCCGATCTCCTTTTCACCGGGTTACGACCCACACAATAAGCTCCCCTATGCGGAGCATTTCAATTTCTCCATTCAGCGTCAGCTGGATAAGTTCACAGTGCTTACGCTGGCGTACGTAGGCACGGCGGGCCACAGCCTCATCACGTCCGAGGAAGCAAACCCGGGCAACGCGGCGCTCTGCATGCAACTGAGCGCGGTGGGAGCTCTCGACACCGCCTCGGGTTCGGTCGGCTGCGGACCTGGCAATGAGGACGATATCTTCCAGCTTCCAGGTACCACCACGTCATGCCTGTCTGCGACAGCAAATGCGGGGTGCGTCTACGGCACGAGGAATATGCTTCTGAATCCAAACTATTGTCCTGGCGCCGGGT
Organism: Candidatus Dormiibacterota bacterium; assembly: GCA_035577625.1. Classification (GTDB taxonomy): domain Bacteria; phylum Acidobacteriota; class Terriglobia; order Acidiferrales; family UBA7541; genus Acidiferrum. The sequence goes on along the minus strand of DATLVG010000087.1, from coordinate 18,872 downwards.
CCGAATGCTATGCTTTTGGCAACACCTACACACGAACCATCGCCAATTCCATCTATCACTCTGGCCAGATTTCCGTGGAGCGCAAGGCCGGCACGATGACGTTCCTGGCTGCTTATACTTTCTCCAAAGCACTGGACGATTCCTCGTCCTTTGGCGACCTGGTCAATTTTTCGAATCAGCGCCTCAGCCGTGGATTGTCGTCCACCGACGTATCCCACAATTTTGTAGCCAGCTACGTTTGGGGAATCCCCTTCGACCGGGCTTTCAAAGGCGCGCCGAAACGCTTGACGCAAGGCTGGCAGGTGCAGGGAATCACCCGTTTGGCCACGGGGCTTCCCATCCAGCTGACTCAGAGCAGCGGAGATTCATCGCTTTCCGGTAGTTCGACGGATCTGCCGAATCGCGTCGGCCCGGTGGTGACCGTGGATCCACGTAAAGTGAACACTGCTTGTCCTACATTTGACCCCACGATTCCGGGCTCTGGCACGGGATGCTATTTCCTGCCAGCCGCGTTTGCCCCGACCAATTGCACGTTCAGCGCGACCGGGCTTCCCAGCCCGGACTGCGGCACTTTCGGGACTGCCAACCGCCGGTTCTTCCACGGCCCGGGTTTCAACAATACTGATTTCGGGCTTACCAAGAGGACCGTCATCAGAGAATCGGTCGCCTTCGAGATTCGGGCTGAATTCTTCAACATCTTCAACCACGCGCAATTCAACAATCCGAGCGGGGACATTAGCGGCGGAAGCTTCGGAGTCGTCGGGAGCGCCCGCGATCCACGCATTGGGCAACTTAGCGCGAAGTTCTACTGGTAGTTTTTCGCAACAGGCAGGGTGTGCTCTTTCGTGCGCCCTGCCTGATATGCTTTCGCTTGCATGGGACCCTTTTTCCGATTCTTGGCGCTCGGCCTATTCACATGCTCGATCACCTTTGCGCAGAGTGCGGAAGATTATCGCCAACGCGCATTCGAGCTTTCACGCGCCAAATCCTGGGATCAGGCAATCGTGAATTACCGCAAAGTGCTGGAACTGGAACCCAACGACGCGACGACTCATTACAACCTAGCATTGGCGCTCAAATACAAAGGCGATGCTCCGCAGGCCGTCGAGGAATTTGAATCGACTCTGAAATTGAAGCCAAAGTGGGCGGACGCGCATTATGGGTTGGGGTCGACTCTCTATGACATGCGTGAGCCGGATGCGGCAATGAAAGAGCTGCGCCTGGCGGTACAATTCGATCCTGCAAACGCCGCGGCGCACCGGCTGACGGCGCGCATCTATTCTCAGCAGAATGATTATTCCGGGGCGGAACGTGAATTACGCCGGGCGCTGCAAATCAAGCCGTCGCAGGAATTGCATCTTGAGATGGGCTTAATCGAAGGGCAGGTTGGCAATTTGGCTGGAGCCGCTGCCGAATTTCGCCAAGTGCTGCTCGCGAATCCGGGCTTTGCGGCAGCGCACCTCATGATGGGTGTTACGTTGCGCCGTCAAGGCGACCATACCGGCGCACTCGCCGAGTTTCATAAAGCGTGCGAAGCCGACCCGAAAAATCCGGAAGCCCAATACAACCTCGGCAAGGAGCTTAAAGCCAGCGGAGACAACGCAGGAGCGATTGATGCCTTCCAGAAGGCGATTGAGCTGAAACCAGACTTTGAAGATGCGCACTACAATCTGGGAATCGCGTTGCGCGCGCAGGGAAGGACCGAAGCCGGAAAGAAAGAATTGGAGGAGTTGAACGCGCTGCACGAATTCCGGGCGCATCTGGCGGTGTCGAAGAAACTGATTCTCGACGGCGTCGAGGCGCTCAAGCAGCAGAAACTGGACGAAGCGCTGGCGCGCTTTCAAAAAGCCACGGAAGAAAGTCCGACGCTCGCGACGGGATATTACTACGAAGGCGTGGCGCTCGAACGCAAACGAGACAGCTCTGGCGCGCGAACGGCCTTTCTGAAAGCCATCGAACGGCAACCGGACTATGCGCAGGCGCACTCCAGCCTCGGTTTGCTTTATTGGAGGCAGGCGGATCATGAACGAGGCCTAACCGAATTCCGGCAGGCCGTCTCGTCCGATCCGGACTTTGCGGAAGCGCACTACAATCTGGGCCTCGCGCTGGCGCAGCTGGGCCGATTGGATGAAAGCGCGGCGGAATTGAATCAAGCGATCGGCCTGAATCCGAAATATGTGGACGCACGCGTGCAACTTGGCCTCGTTCTCAGCCAAAAAAGCGATTTCAGTGGAGCGATGAATGTGTTTCGTGAACTCGTCCGGCGCGATCCGGCCTTCGCGGAAGCGCACAACAATCTTGGCTTGGTATTTCTCCAAACATCGCAGTTGCCGAAAGCGCAGGCGGAATTTACCGAAGCGATCCGTCTGAAACCGCGCTACGCGGAAGCGCATTACAACCTCGCTCTTGCTCTTCGTCAACAGGGAAAGGAGGCGGAATCGCGCGCACAGTTCGAAAGAGCCTTCGAAATCTCACCCGAACTGAAAAACGCGCCCCGCCCTTGAAGAATGCGATCCACTCGAAAAATCTTGTTAATCGTAGTCGTGCTCGTTTGCGTCGTGGCCGTTTTTATCGGCTACAGTTCGGCAAGATCTCGTCGTGCGGCGCGATCCGCGCAAGACTACGCAGCTGCAAAAGTGTGTGAAGTGACGATGCCTACGGCGGAGTTCTCTGTTCCGTATGTTTCGAACGCCCCGGAGCTGAATACGGATCCGCGGTCGAAAACGTGGGCGCACGCGAGATCGACTTGGATTGAAAAAGACTGTTCCCGGCAGTTTGACTACCCCAAACTCAAAACTGAAGTTCGCGCGTTTTGGACGGATACCGATCTCTATCTTCTCTTCGTTTCTCCCTACACCGAACTGAATCTCTGGCTTCCCGCCGATAACAGCAAAGACCGGCTGAAGCTCTGGGACCGTGACGTGGTCGAATTTTTTCTCGGCGACGATTGGACGAACATCAAGCGGTACAAGGAATTTGAGATCGCTCCCACTGGTGATTGGGTTGACCTGGATATTGACCTGGGGACGGACAAATCCACTGCTGACTGGAATTCCGGCTGGCAGCGTCAAGGCCGGATCGACGAAAAGAATCATGTCTGGTACGCCGCAGCCCGCGTTCCGCTTAAATCGGTCAGCGAAAAGCCCATCAAGCCCGGCACGAAATGGCGCGTCAATTTGTATCGCATTGACGGCCTCGGCGAAGACCCTGTGCGCCATTTCATGTGCTGGCAGCCGACCTGCGTCGTTAATCGCGACCCCAACCATGTGCCGGAACATTTCGGCACGCTCATCTTCACAAAGTAGATTCATGGCAATGGCGAAAACGGAGGAATACATGTCTCGCTCGCAAGGATCGAACCGGCGCAGTTTTATGAAATATCTGGCGGCTTCGCCGCTGCTCGCGCAGATCGCCGCGCAAGATTTGTACGCGAAGTCTGCCGCCGCGATCGGCCTTCCGGCTCAGGAAAACGTCTACACGAAGCTCGGCATCAAGACAGTCATCAATTGCCGCGGTACGTGGACTTATTTGAGCGGCTCTCTGCAATTCCCCGAGGTCCGCGCCGCGCAAACCGAAGCGTCACACTATTTCGTCAACATGGTCGAGCTGCAAAAAGCCGCTGGCCGTAAATTGGCCGAGCTAACTGGCGCGGAATCCGGAATGATCACTTCCGGCGCTGCCGGTTCGATGGCCGCTTCAGCTGCCGCATGTATGGCAGGTACCGATCCGGCAAAAATCTGGCAATTGCCGGACACCACTGGCATGCGGCACGAAGTCATAATGGCTGGTGGCCGTAGCGCGTTCGACAGTGCTATTCGCCTGACCGGCGCTAAGTTGATCCTCGTCGAATCCCCGGAAGAAATCGCGAACGCCATCAACGACAACACCGCGATGATTTACACGACCGACCTCGGCGACAAACTCGCAAAACAACTTGCCGTCGCCAAAGCCCACAACGTCCCGATGCTGCTTGACGATGCCGCGGGAATTCCTCCGGCCGAAAATCTAAAGCTGTACGCGCAAATGAAAATCGATTTGTATACCTTTTCGGGCGGGAAAGGGCTACAAGGCCCCCAGTGCAGCGGCGTACTGCTGGGAAGAAAAGATTTGATCGAAGCAGCAATGCGTAATTCTGCCCCTTGGGAAGGAGCTGTTTGCCGCGCGATGAAAGTCGGCAAGGAAGAAGTAATCGGCGCCCTGACTGCGGTGGAAACCTGGCTGAGGATCGACCCAAAGAAACTTTACGACGAATGGAACGCACGCGTCGATCGCATCGCCAAACTCGTCGAAACTGTTCCGGGCGTCACTACCAGCGTTTATATTCCCGACGACGGAAACCGTTACCCCACGTTGAAAGTATCCTGGGACCAGGATGCCTGGGGCTACACGATTCAAGATTGCGTAAACCAGCTGCGCGCCAGCGAACCCGTCATCGAAGTTCTCGGCGCGGACAATCCAAGCCTCGTCCCAGCCGTTCGCGAAGGAATTCAAAAAGCGAAGCCCACTCGAAAAGAGCGGCAGCGCGTCAACCACATCGAACTCGTTTCCATGACGATCCAGCAAGGCGAAGAAATGATTGTCGGCCAAAAACTGCGCGAACTCTTGAGTGCAGCCCGCAAAGGAAAAGCAGCGTGAAGCCGCTCGCAGCAGCATTGCTTTTGTTTTGCGCAACAGGTGCTACCGCGCAAATCAAGGCCGTGTCACCAACGAGCGTAGCCACATCAGCGAACAGCGTAAGCTCCGCCGGCGTTCTTGCCGATGGTTATCTTTACGTTTCCGGACAAGGCCCGCGCCGCCCGGACGGCAGCTTGCCCGCCGACACCGCTGGACAAATTCGCCAAGCCCTGGACAACGTAAAAGCCGTCGTGGAATCCGCTGCCCTCTCGATGGACCATGTCGTCTATCTTCAGGTTTATCTCGAGAACATAACGGCTTCCGCCGAAGTGAACAAAGTATTCGCGGAATATTTTCCCAGCGAGGCGCCGGCCCGCGCCGTGCTTGGCGTAGCCAGGGTGCCGGAGCCGCCACTCGAGATCACGGCTGTTGCCATTGAAAATACCGCGGATAAGAAATCCATCGTGTTCGCCGGCGATAAGCAAATGCCAGGCTACTCCAGTGCAATTCTGACCCACGATCGATTGTTTGTTTCAGCGATGATGGGGTCGGATTCTTTGACAGGGAGAATTCCAGACGACCCGGCCGCGCAGGTCAAACTGGCGCTCGATAAGTTGCGAGGCGTCGTCGAGAGCGCTGGCTTAAGACTGGCCAATATGGTTTTCGTGAATCCTTACTTGACTCACGATATTCCCACTAGCGTTATGAACAAGGAGTACGCGAGCCGCTTCGAATTCGGAAATACTCCCGGGCGCGCGACGATTCAAGTGTCGAGCCTGCCCCAAGGCGCGCACATCGCCTACACGGGCGTCGCGGTTCGCGATTTGAGCCAGCGTCACGCGATTCGCCCGAAGAATATGCCGCCGAGTCCGACGGCGAGTCCCTGTGTATTTGCCGGCGACACGTTGTACTGTTCCGCGAAGAGCGGATTCATTCCCGGACCCAACTCCGGCGTTTATGCCGCGACGACGTCCCACCAGGCGCATCAAACGATGCGAAATCAACTGGACAATCTGGAAGAAGCAGAGATGAAATTCGATCAGGTCGTTTTCACAACAGTCTATCTCGATGATCTGTCGGACATGCCGCTCTTTGAAAAGGTCTACCGCAAGTATTTCACCGCAATTGCTCCCGCGCGAGTCAACGTCCAGCAGATTGCTCCGCATGACCGAAAACCAAATGATGAAGAGCAATATCCAGACTTGGAGCAGATGTCGCTGATCGCGGTTCGTACGCACACGAAGCAGTAGCTGGGTTGCCCGCCTACTCTGCGATCAGTTGTTGGTCTTTTGCTTTTCCTTTTGCTGAGGCTCTGCCAGATACGGGACAAAGCCGCGCACTTTTGTGCGCAGTTTGTAAACCGAAGTCGTCGCCGTAATATACAGCGTCCGATAATCGTTATCGCCCCAAATCAGATTTGCTGGCTGTTCGGGCATTTCGATTGTGCCGAGGTGATGGCCTTCGCGATCCCAAATCCAGATTCCCTTCGGCCCGGTGACATAGAGGTTGCCCGCTTCGTCCACGCGCATGCCGTCTGGAACTCCTTCGTGTTTGCCGCCCGGCTCCGCGCCGAAAATTCGACCGTTCAAAAGCGAGCCATCGGAGCCAACGTCATACGCCCGGATGTTGCGCTGTTCGCTGTCGTCAACGTAGAAGCGCTTTCCATCAGGAGAGAAAGCGAGACCGTTCGGCTGTGTTAGCTCCTTCGTGAGCAGACGGACACTTCCTTTGTCATCCAGGCGATACACGCCTTGAAAAGGAATCTCCTGCGTTTCACCTTTTACGAGATCGAGCGTTGGATCGGTAAAATAAATCGCTCCATCCGGCCCGGTGATCACGTCATTCGGACTGTTAAATTTCTTTCCTTCGAATTTGTCCGCAAGAATTGTGTATTTTCCGTCCGGAGTCACGGTGATAATCGCGCGGAGAACGCTGGCGCAATCGATCAGCCGCCGCTCGCGGTCGTACGTATTCCCGTCCGGATCGCCCAAGGCAATCAGCTCTTCCGTGACGCCATCCATGGTGACTTTATAGATTTTGTTTTGTTCTTCGTCGCTGACGTACAAAAATCCTCGTTCGTCCCAAACCGGACCTTCCGTAAAGCCGAATCCGGTGGCCACTTTCGAAAGCTGCGCTTTGCTGTCAATCAAATTCCAGAATTGTGGACTTTCGGCTCTCAATGAAAATTTTCGCGGAGGAGCTTGAGCGCGCCCCTCGGAAAAAATGAAAATTGTCGTGGATGCGAACAAAACAACGGTGACGTAGGTTCGAACGGCGAATCGGTTCATGGCCTTCCCCAAAACATTCTGCTTGCCCTTAACTCAGCGCCAGTTTCGCTCGAACGTTTCAATTGTCGTCCGGTTCTTCCTTGGAGTTGCGATTCGAATTCTTCTCAGCCGAAACAAAAAGGAAGTTCACAAGATCGTCCAACTCCGCGGCGGACAGTCTTACTCCGTAGTCGGCGGGCATAGGAGATTGGTCGCGGTAGACCAGGCTCGCCAGCGAGGATTTTGACAGAAGGTGCACCGCGCCGTCCGGCGTCAGAAGCTGCAGCGAGAAATTGTCTTCATTGCGCGCGAGGCCTTCCAACGAACTTCCGTTTGTGAGCGTGGCAACAACCGTTCGGCGCCTCGGGTCGAGGTCGCGATTTGGAGAAACAATTGCATCCCGGGCCGACTCTTGCGAGCGGCCTGCCGCGTAACCACTGAGATCGGACGCAAAAAACCCACCTTGGCCATGAACCATGTGACAGTCGGAGCAACTATTTTTCTTGAAGAAAAGTTCCTTCCCGCGCTCGGAATTGCCGGCCAACTTCAAATTAGAAGCCGCACCTTCGAGCGTTCGAAGATACGCGACCACGGAACGCCGCGTTTTGCTGTCCAGGAAGCGGAAGGATGGCATCGACGTATTTGGCACGCCGTTTTCCAAGACTTGCAAAAGCGCTGCGTCAGAGAGTTGCCGCACTTGCGGCCGGGTTACGATGTCCGGCGCGCGCTCTCCGCCCCTGCCGTCAAGCCCGTGGCATCCGGCGCAGCTGGCGGAGTAAGTCTGCTTGCCGGTAGTCGCGTTGCCCCCGCCCTTTGACGTCGTGGTTGCAGCCGGTTTGTCTTGGCTCGATGCTCCAGTCCCGCCGGTCAAGAAAAGAAGCGCAACCGTCAAAAGGAACCAGATCGGGCGTCGGATGTGCGGAGCCGGGAACGCATTTCGCTCAATTTTGGACACGTATTTTCGACCAATGAAAATCACCAAGCGCGATCTCCACGACGCCACGAAATGCACATCGTCTATACACCAGGTGACCGGAACTGTGTCAAATCATTTCGTGTCTTTCGGCAAAAGAAGTGGAAGGGGCCGTGTTGCGCTTACAAAATTCAGAGCCGATTGCGCCAGACTTCCGGTTCACTTGTCTGGAATCACTTCGGGCTCACCAAAATCTCCTCTTTCAATCGATTTAAGAGTAGTGGTAGAGTGCGCCTTCGAAATCCTGAGTGAGGGTAGCCATGGACGATCGTCTCCGAGCTAAGTGCCATTTCCTGGTTGGAGCCGTAATTTTCTTAAGCAGCGCCGCGCTGGTCAGTGTTTTGCTTCTTGGTGAAACCGGCGTCCGAGCCCAAGCGCCCGCCTCTTCGCCGCAATCTGCGCCGGACGCCCTGCTTAACGATTTTCGCCATGTGGAAGTTGCTTCCGTTTCGGATGCGGCAGAGCAGATCCTCGGCAAGAAGATGTACATGTCTCACCGCATGCAGGCAATCTTTCCCACGAAATTTGCCGGCTACGCCATAACCGTCCTCCTGAAGAAAGACGAGGGCAATAAAGATCCGAATGCGTTGGCGGGCATGATCGCCGCCATCGACGGCGGCGCGAAAGATTCCGTCTATGTGATGACCGTTGAAGACGGAGCGGACATTGCTGGCATGGGCGGACTGATGGGCACGACGATGTACTCGCGCGGGTATGTCGGCGCGATTGTGGATGGTGGCGTACGGGACGTCGCGCAGCTCAGGCGCATAGGATTTCCGGTTTATGCCCTTGGGCCGGTGCCATCCACCTCGGTGGGCCACTATAAATTCGGTGGCGCGAATATTCCGCTGATCTGCGACGGCGTTCAGGTTCAGCCCGGCGACATCGTGGCGGCCGACGCCGATGGCGTAGTGGTCGTGCCTCGCGCCAGGGCGGAAGAAATTCTGGCTCTCGCGCAGCAAATGGATTTCAAAGAGCACTCGATGTATCCGTTCATTGAAAAATTCAAGTCGCTTCAGGAAGCCGTCAAGAAATTCGGAAGAATTTGAGTCGGATCGAGGAGGCGCGCCATGCCAGTTTCTCCAAAGCGAACGTACAACATCACGTCGGTGCAGCGTTGTCTGCGCCTACTAAGTTTATTCTCCGAGGCGCCGGGCGGTTTGTCTGCCACCGAAGTAACGAAACTTTCAGGCTTGCCGGTCAGCACCGTTCACAGATTCCTCGTCAACCTGCATGAGGCAGGCTTTCTCGATTGCAGCGCGAGAGGAAAATACCATCTTGGTATCGCATGCTTTTCGATTGGCCACGCAGCCTTAGGGCAGTTGGACATTCGAAGGCTGAGCCTTCCGTACTTGCAGGCGCTCAATCAGCACACACGTGAAACAATCCATCTGACCGTGCGGCAAGGGCACACCGCCGTCTACGTCGAAAAACTCGACTCGCCGGAACATCTTCGAATTTTCTCGCGGATTGGCGCCTTCGTTCCGCTCTATTGCACTGCAGTCGGAAAGGTCCTGCTCGCCTATATGCCGCAAGCGGAACTTGAATCAACTCTCTCGCAGATTGAACCACGGCGTTTGACCGCCAACACGATTGCCAGCCGTCAGGAGTTGGAGCAGCATTTGCACCGCGTCCGCAAGGCTGGCCACGCCTTTGATTTGGAAGAGCACGAGCCGCACATCCGCTGCGTTGCTGCGCCCATTTGGGATCACACCGGGGCCGTGAACGCGAGCCTCAGTCTCACCGCGCCCGCCGTGCGAATGGCTGTCCCGCGCTTGCGCCAACTCGCTCCGTTGATTCAGGAAGCGGGACTCCGAATTTCGCGGGAATTGGGCTATCAGGGTTCCGAAGTTGCGTCAGGGCGCAGCGTTCCGGACCGTTCCTCGAACCGGCTTCCCGCGCCAATCCAACGGGCAGCGATGGCAGCCACGTTTCGATGAGTGAATTCTCGTTGAGCAAATGAAAGCGCGTCGGCGCATTGTCCAAACGGAGAGCAGTGAGTGAGCGATTGCTGGCACAAATCGGCCGTATTTGTCCTTCTCGCAAGCGCTGTCTCGGCGCAATCTGCTGGCGCGCAGGCGTCCGCGGATGCTCCCGTGTCTGCCGTCATTGATATAACCCACGCCGACTTGGCTGCGGCTCCTGTGGCCGCGAATTGGCCTTCCTACAATGGCGATTACACCGGTCGGCGCTTCTCGAGCTTGAATCAAATCTCCCCATCCAACGCGGACCAACTGCGCGCGCAATGGGTTTTTCACGCCGCCAAGTCGGACGCGCTCGAAGTAACGCCGATCGTGGTCAACGGCGTCATGTTCGTCACCGTTCGGAATGATGCCTACGCCGTGGACGCGCGAACTGGCCGTACCATCTGGCATTACTCGCGGCCGATTACAGAAGGCCTGATTGACGACGCTTCCGCTCACCACAATCGCGGAGTCGGCGTCTGGGGCACTCGCGTTTTCATGAACACGGACAACGCCCACTTGCTGTGTCTCGATGCGCGCTCCGGAAATCTTTTGTGGGATGTGGCGTACGCGGACTGGAACAAAAATTACGGCGCCACCAGCGCCCCTTTGGTCGTCAATGGCAAAGTTTTGGTGGGAACTTCGGGCGGCGACGACGGTGTGCGCGGATTTGTGGCGGCCTATGACGCTGCGAGCGGAAAACTATTGTGGCGCTTTTGGACCATTCCCGGTCCGGGCGAGCCTGGTTCAGAAAGCTGGCCCGGCGATCTATATCTGCATGGCGGCGGCACGACATGGATGCCCGGCACCTACGACCCCGAACTGAATACTGTCTATTGGGGAACCAGCAATCCCTCGCCGGATTTTAATGGAGATCCGAGACCCGGCGACGACATCTACACCTGTAGTGTTCTGGCGCTCGACGCCGACACCGGCAAACTAAAATGGTATTTCCAATTCACCCCGCACGATCTTTACGATTACGACGCCACCGAAACGGCCGTTCTGGTGGATGCCGACTTTAAAGGGAAACCGCGCAAGCTCCTTGTCGAGGCCAATCGAAACGGATTCGTCTATGTATTGGACCGCATAACCGGCGAATTTCTTTCTGCTAGTCGGTTCGCGGAAAAGCTGAATTGGGCCAAGGGTATCGACGACAAGGGCCGCCCAATTATTGATAAAGACAGCGCCAGGCCTACACCGGAGGGCTCCAAGGTCTGTCCGGGATTTTCCGGCGCCACGAATTGGTTCTCGCCTTCCTACTATCCGGAGACACGCACTTTATTTTTCATGTCCCAGGAAGAATGCACCGTTTTTCTCTCCGGCCCGCAAACCTTCAGAGAAGGTGAAACGTATTACGGCACCGGTTCCCGCCATCCACCAGGTGAGCACAGTCAAAAAACTCTTCTCGCTTACGATTTAGACACCGCGACGATCCGCTGGCGCTATCCGCAGGCCAACGGGCGCTGGTCCGCTGCCGGCACGATGGCCACCGCCACAGGGCTGGTATTTTTTGGAGACAACAGTGAATCCTTCGAAGCCGTCGAAGCCAAATCCGGAAAGCCGCTGTGGCATTTCCATACTGGCCAGCCGATCCATGCTTCGCCCATGAGTTATGCGGTGAACGGCAAGCAGTATGTTGCCATTGCCGCAGGAAGTGATGTTTTTAGTTTTGCCCTGCCCTGAGGAAATCAAATCTTGCTGAATCGTATTTCAAAGGAGGATCGCCTATGTTTTCTAATCTAACGACGCGTCGTGGTTTCGCAGCAAAGCTGGCCGCGCTTCTGCCGGGCCTTGGACTCGCGGGAGCTGCCGACGCGGGGGACCAAGCTCCCGGGGGCGTACAAAAACTGAACGGTGACGGAAAGCCCTCCGACGGAAAGGGTTTCATCACGCCACTGATTATTCACAACGGCCTCATCTACATCGCCGGACAAGGCGCACATTCGCGCGGCGATAAATCCGACGCCGGCAAAACGCCCACGATCGAAATGCACACCAAGATGGTCATGGACGGCGTAAAGGCAGTCGTCGAAGCGGGCGGCGGCACCATGGACAGCATTCTTCAGCTCACCGTCTTTCTCGCAAAGCTCGATTACTACGACGGCATGAATTCCGTTTTCAAAACGTATTTTCCGAACGGCGGCCCTGCACGTACAACCGTCGCCGTTGCCGGACTCCCGGGCGAGTCGCTCGTCGAAATCAATTGCATCGCAGCGGTTGTCAAGAAGGGGGCATAGCTCCATGGCGTTCAAAGACCAATCGAATCGCAGAACATTCCTCGGCATGCTCAGCGCGCTTTCCGCCGCCGTGCTGAGTCCGATCAAGACACTCGCCGCGCCTGCTGGCCCGACTCCTGCCGCGAGCAAGAAACTCACCGGCTTCGGCTCCACCGGAAATGTTTTCGAAGAACTCGGCGTCACCACGGTCATCAACGGGCAGGGAACCATGACCGTTCTTGGCGGCTCGCTCCCACGGCCCGAAGTCGAAGAAGTCATGGCCCTCGGCGGAAAGCATTTCTGCAGCATTCCGGATCTCGAAGTCGCGGCCGGCAAGCGCATCGCTGAAATGTTGAAGCTGCCCGAAGGCTACGCCGCACTCGTCACCAGCGGCGCCGCGGCTGCCATGCAATCAGGGCTCGCCGGCATCCTCACTGGAAATAATCCGAAGTTTATCGAACAAATTCCAGACCTCACCGGCATGAAAACCGAAGTCATCATTCAGAAGTCGCACCGCAATCCTTTCGATCATCAGCTGCGCAGCACCGGCGTCAAGCTCGTCGTCGTCGAAACCGTCGACGATGTGAAGAAAGCCGTCAATCCGCAAACGGCGATGATGCATTTCTCCAACTTTGCGAACAACGAAGGCCAAATCAAAGTCGAAGAGTGGGTCAAGCTCGCTCACGAAAACAATATCCCCGCGTTCATCGACGCGGCGGCCGACACCCCTCCCGTCTCGCATCTCTGGGACTACGCCAACATGGGTTATGACCTGATCGCCTTCAGCGGCGGCAAGGCAATGCGCGGTCCGCAGTGCGCCGGCTTGCTGATCGGCAAAAAAGACCTCGTCGCCAACGCGCTGCTCAACAACAGCCCGCACGAAGACACCATCGGCCGCAGCCAGAAAGTCGGCAAAGAAGAAATCGTCGGCATGGTCAAAGCGGTGGAAATGTTCTTGAAAGACGATCACGAAGCTCTAAACAAGGAATGGCAGCGTCGGCTCGAATATATTTCGTCTCAAATTACAAAAATCCCAACGGTGACGACGTCCTATCCGCCCATGGAAATTGCCAACCACGTCCCCCACATGCGCATCAAGTGGGACTCGAAAAAAATCCCGATGACCCCGCATGAAGTCGGAAAGGCGCTCCGTGACGGCAAGCCGTCCATCGTGCTTTCCACCGGTGAACACGGCGAAGCCCTTTCCATGAACTCTTTCATGCTCCAGCCCGGCGAGGAAAAGATCATCGCCGCGGAGCTGGTCAAGTTTCTCAAGGCGCATCAAGCCTAGCCGCATATTCAACGTCGCAACGGATCGCATTCGAACCTAGGAGCGCGCTTGACCGTCGAAAGAACGAGCCATATCCGCTGGCTGTTGATCTTCTGGCTGTTTGTGCTCAGCGCGGTTGCCTACCTCGACCGCGTGAATATTTCGATTGCCGGAACGCTTCTCGCCAGCGAATTTCATCTTTCCAAAATTCAGCTCGGCTGGATCTTCAGCGCCTTCCTCGCCGGGTATGCTTTGTTCCAAACGCCCGGCGGCAGGCTCGCCGACAAATTAGGCGCGCGCCGCGTTCTTGCTCTCGCCGTTCTTTGGTGGGGATTTTTCTCCGCGCTCACCGTCGTTGTCCCTGCCGGATTCCGCTCCGCGCTATTCGCGTTCATGGCCCTGCGATTCACGCTCGGCGCAGGCGAAGCCGTCATGTACCCCGCATCCAATCAATTCGTCGCGCGTTGGATTCCCGGCCCCGAACGCGGCCTGGCCAACGGTCTTATTTTTTCCGGCGTTGGCGTCGGCGCCGGTTTTACGCCGCCGCTGATCACGTACATCATGTTGCGTTACGGCTGGCGCATTTCGTTCGTCGTCTGCGCCGCCCTCGGTTTGATCGTCGGCTTAGTCTGGTACCTGATCGCGCGAAACACTCCCGAAAGCCATCCGCGCGTTTCTCCAAATGAACTTTCAAAAATCCGGGCGGGGCTTCCATCTCCAACGTCGGCGGAGAAACAAAAACTCGTTTCCTGGGACCGAATGTTTCGAAGCAAGGACGTTCTTGCCGTCACCGCGAGCTATTTTTCGTTCGGATATGTCGCCTGGATATTCTTCAGCTGGTTTTACATCTATCTTGCGGAAGTCCGCGGACTCAATCTCAAAACAAGCGCCTTGTACTCCATGCTGCCTTTCATCGCGATGGCCGTGTGCTCGCCGCTCGGCGGCTTGATCAGTGATGCGATTGCAAAGACCAGGGGCGCTCGAACTGGCCGGAGTGGCGTCGCCGTAGTCGGTATGATTCTCGCTGCCGTTTTTCTGGTCATCGGCTCGCGCGCGCAGAACACGCAGCTCGCCATCTTCGTCCTTGCCGGCGGCGCCGGCGCGCTTTATCTCTCGCAAAGCTCGTTCTGGTCGGTGACCGCCGACATCGGCGGCGCTTCCTCCGGCAGCGTCTCCGGCTTCATGAACATGGGCAATCAGATCGGCGCAATGATCACCGCCTCGCTCACGCCCTGGATCGCTTCCCGCCTCGGATGGACCGCAGCCTTTCTCGTTGCCGCCTCCCTGTGCGTTCTGGGTGCGTTGGCTTGGCTGCTGGTCGATCCGCGCAAACAGCTGGATGTCACAAATCCCTGAAACAAACGCTCGGCACCAATCGAGTCGCCAATTGTTACACCCTGTTAACATTTCCGAGCCTCATTAACAATTCTCCGCCTCGTTGTAAATAAAGCACTTGCAGCGTCCGTTCATCAGACTCCCCAATCGGCCCGCCATTTTTAACACTCCTGAAACATCTCAGTAAGTAGTTGTTCACGTCCGGTTTGCTAACTTCTCCACGCTGAGTCTTACTGCATTACTCTGAATAGGTCGTTGTTTTCATTCCGGGGTGTAGCTATTTGCGAAAGCCATATGGAGGATCGAATGGGTAGGATGTTGTCAGCAGCACTCATCTGCGCGCTTTTGGCCTGCGGGCCGCTGCGCGCCGACGATTCAAACACAGGAGACGCGGCAGCCAAGAATTCCCCCGCGGCTGCCACGGACGAGAAGGCCAATACACCAGCCACAAAATCCGAAACCGCTAAAACCGACGCCGCCAAGCCGGCAACGGATTATCGTGAAGAGATCGAGGGATTGCGCCAGTTGATGCGCGAACAATCGCAGCAACTCGCCGAGCAGCAAAAGCAGCTCGAGCTTCTCCGCGAGCAGCTCAGCTCCACCCGCAAGGCGGAACTCTCTGCTCCGGCCTCAGCATCGCCCGCTGAGCCGGCCACCGTTCACGTTGTCGCGGGAGACATGGCCACTGCCATTCGCCCGGAAGCGGGTGCATCGGTTCCGGCCGCGGCGCAGGACAAGCCGAAGGGTGAAGAAGCGCCAACATCGATCCACATCAAGGGCATCACGCTTACTCCCGGTGGCTACTTCGCGGCGGAATCGGTTTACCGCACTCGCGCCGCCAGCGCCGATATCAACACGCCTTTCACCGGCATACCGTTTCCGGGCAACTCGTTGAGCAAGCAATCCGAATTCAACGCATCGGCCCGCCAGTCGCGCATCTCGATGCTCGCTGAAGGCAAGCTCGATCACGCGAAGTTCACCGGCTATTACGAGACGGACTTCCTCTCCGCCGGCGCAACTTCGAACAACCGCCAAAGCAACAGCTACACGATGCGCCAGCGCCAATTCTGGGGACAGGCCTCGCTCGACAGTGGCTGGTCCTTTACCGGCGGCCAGATGTGGAGCCTCGTGACCGAAACCAAGAAGGGCGTCCAGAATCGTACCGAAGCTCCGCCTCCAACGATTGACCCGCAATATAGTGTTGGCTTCTCTTGGGCGCGCCAGTACGGCTTCCGCGTGGCCAAGAGCTTCGCTGACGATAAATTCGTCCTCGCCTTCGGCGTCGAAGGTCCGCAGACCACCTTCGGTGGCCGTGGCGTTGCCAACGGCAAGTTCTACTTCAATGCTCCGGGCGCGGGCGGCGGCCTCTTCAACGCCACCGACGGTACCGGCTACACGCTCAACCAGTCGCCTGACTTCATCCTCAAGGCGGCTCTCGATCCAGGATGGGGCCACTACGAAGTCTTCGGCGTCATCAGCCGCTTCCGCGATCGCGTTTTCCCCTGCGGCGTTGGCATCAGCGCCACGAATCCCTGCCCAGTCGACGGTTCCGTTGCAAATTCCGTCGTCGGCGCCTTCAACGATTCGCGCTCCGGCGGTGGACTCGGCGCAAACCTTCGCGCTCCCGTCCTCGGCAAGTACGGCGACTTCGGCATCCACTTCCTCGGGGGCGACGGCATTGGCCGGTACGGTTCGGCGCAGCTAGCCGACGTCACCGCTCGGCCCAACGGCACGCTCGCACCCATCCGCGGTGGCCAGTTCCTCGGCACGCTTGAACTGCACCCGAATCCGAAATTGGACGTTTACCTCAACTATGGTGCCGAGTATGCCTTCCGCGCCTGGTACAACACGAGCGCGGATCCCGTCCTCGGCCCATTCAGCAGCGTTGGCTACGGCTCGCCTTTCTTCAACAACTCGGGCTGCGGTACAGAAACGCTGCCAACCGGCATCGGAGCGCCCGGCACTGGTGGCACTTGCAACGGCGACCTTCGCAACGTTCAGGAAGGCACCATCGGCTTCTGGCATCGCTTCTATAAGGGGAATCGTGGCACGCTCCAGTGGGGCGCCCAGTATTCCTACCTCGTGAAGAATACCTGGAGCGGCAACAGCAACACGCCGGCGAACGTCGGTGCACAACCCAAAGCGATCGACAACATGATCTTCACGTCGTTCCGCTACGTTCTTCCCTAATCCTGAACTTGGCAAGCCGCCAACACGGCTTCCGGTTTAGACAACAAAACCTGGACCGCCTCACCCCGCGGTCCAGGTTTTTTCTTTAAAACCGTTGTCATTCCGAATCGCGCGCCGTTTGCGCGGTTCGGAATCTGCTTTTCTCCTTTAACCTCTTAACTCTGCACCCCGCCCAAAACCGGTCATCTCGACCGGAGCGGCCCGGCCTTTCCCTGCGTTCGGTTCTTGAACACCGCGCCGCCCCTAGGTGGCGCTCAGTGGAGAGACCTCTCTTCTCTGCGCACTCTTAATTTCCTACCTCGCTCTCGCCGCGCGTCTGGATCTCGCGCGCCTCCACCACTCCCACAAATTTATCCGCCGCGCCGTAGTAAAGCAGCCACCGCCCTTCGTGCCGCACCATTCCTTCCACAAACACCACGTTCGGCACCTGCCCCGTCTTTTCCCATTCAAATTCCGGCGCAAACGCCGGCACCTCGCTGCGATAGAGCAGTTTGCTCGGATCTTCGCGGTCGAACACCGCAATTCCCGTCCGATACACCAAACTGTCGTCCGCGCCGTTGTAAATCAGCACGATTCCCGCGTCCGTCAGAATCGGTGGCGGCCCCGGCTCCACCACGCGCGAATCGAATTTCCCCGCCCGCCGCGGCAGCACGGGCGTTTGCGTAGCCTCCGTCCAGTGAACTAAATCTTTCGACCGCGAAAGCCCCATCTGGTCCGTCTTGTCTTCCGCCGTTCCGAGCCAGTACATCCAATACTCGCCGTGAATCTTCGTCCTCAGAATCGCGCCCGATTTTGTCCACGCCTTGTTCCAATTCCCCTGATACGCCGGCAGAATCACGCCCTTCCGTTCCCAATGCGCCAAATCGCGCGACGTTGCCAGGCACAGTTGCGCATCTTTCTTGTTGTAGCCTGTGTACGTCAGGTAGTACGTCGCGCCGATTTTCACGATGCGCGGATCTTCCACGCCGCCATCTTTTTCGTACGGGCCTTCCGGCGCCAGGACCGGTTCCGCGCGCCGCGTAAAATGAATTCCATCCAGGCTGTCCGCGTATCCCAGCCGCGACGTCCCTCTTGCATCCTGCGCGCGATACAGCATCACAAACTTCCCATCGCGGATCACCACCGCCGGATTGAACGTCCCCGCGCTCTCCCATCCGTTTCCTTGCGGCGCAAGAATCGGCGTCTCCGAAACTCGCTTCCATTCGGAATTGCTCGCCGCCTGCTGCGCCTGCGCCAAAAAGACAAAAATCCCCGCCACGCAACAAACCGCAACCAATCTCCGCATAATCCTCGCCCAAGCCATACCTCTATCTATCACGATTTCCGCCTCAAGTTCCCACCGAACTGGTCGCCAATTCAGTCGAAAAAGGTCCTCCGTAAGACACTGTTGCTGAGGGGACCGTAGGATTCGCTGTAACGTTTGCACGCAGGCGTTGTAACGATCAGCGGTAGGCATATCGAGGCGATTGTCGAGGAAAAGAAATAGACTTAGGAAATGTCCACTAGCCTGAACGTACCTTACAACCGTGCAGTGCCATTCGGAGAACTAACGCAAGCCATCGAAACCTCGCTAGCCGACGCTCTCACTCTCCGTCCGCGTGTTGATCTGAAAATTGGCCGACGAAGAGTGTTCCACCATTCAAATCGGCTTCCCTGGCGTTTCTGATGCTCCTAAACAACGGTGGCCGGAAATTCCATATCCGACCAGATCCCACACCAATTCGGGCTCGCATTGAGTACTCCAGGAATGGGCCGCTCAGTGGCAAGCACGAAATGCCCCGCCACGACTAACAATCATGCAGAGATCTATCTCGACCATTCAATTCACAATCCAACGAGGGTGCACCGTCCTCGAATTGTGAGGCGGGTCTTGGGTTTGACTCTTCTTTCTGTCCGAAGTTCGCTCCACAATCCATCCGCACTACCAAATAGCCGGCGAAGCCTCG
Organism: Candidatus Dormiibacterota bacterium; assembly: GCA_035577625.1. GTDB lineage: Bacteria > Acidobacteriota > Terriglobia > Acidiferrales > UBA7541 > Acidiferrum. Next base: position 94 of record DATLVG010000087.1, on the reverse strand, counting down.
AACTAGCCGAGCGTACCCTGTAGCACTTCGCGCAATAAATCCTGTTTCTGTGCCGTCAGTTTGCTGCCCTGCGAGGTCAGGTAGAAAACGTCAA
>DATLVG010000086.1:0-26238 GCA_035577625.1 Candidatus Dormiibacterota bacterium | reverse complement strand
CAACAGTACGGTGGTACCAAATTATTTAGTACCGGCGTTCCCCTGCAACCGAATTCCTCGGCCCACCAATTCGCTGCCGACCTCGGAATTCCCCAGACGGCTTGACGCGAGTAGTCCGGTGTCCGTAGCATTGATGGTTCGCCCATGCCGGCGTAGCTCAGTGGTAGAGCGAGGGTCTCATAATCCCTAGGCCGTGGGTTCGATTCCCCCCGCCGGCACCACTCTTTCCACATTATCCGTTCGGCGCCGGCCTGTTTGGCTTGCGGTACCCAGTAGGCCGTGCAAGACTACGCGCCGGATCGATGACCACGCCTGCTCAAGATAGTGACCCTCCCCATACAAACCGTTTCAACCGTGCTGCCGTTTTTGTAAATGCCCAATCAGGGCGTCGCAGAACCAGAGCGCTCCAGCCCGAGATCGAGCGTGCGTTCCGCACCAGCGGAATCGCTTGTGAAATTCTTCAGACAGCAAGTGCAGCCGACTTGATGAATCAAGCTCGGCACCAAGTCCGCGCCGGTGCCGAATTGCTGTTTGCCGCTGGTGGCGATGGGACTCTGCAGGGGTTGGTGAATTCCGCGTTCGGCGAAAATGTTGTACTCGGAATCATCCCAGTCGGTGGGGGAAACGATTTTGCGCGGGCGCTTGGTTTGCCGCACGATCCGCTTGCCGCGCTTAAGGTCGCGCTTTCTGGCGAGCCGCGCGCGGTCGATTTGGTGAAGGCGCGTACACGTGACGCTCGAGAATGCTTGTATCTTGGGGGCGGTGGTGTCGGTCTGGATGCGGCGGCTGCTGCTTATGCCGGGGGGCCTTGTCGCAGTCTCCCAGGACGAACACGCTACGTTGCGGCAGCGCTGGGCGCCTATTTTTTGTATCAACCGCGGAGCGTGCGCGTTACGTTTGAATCTGATGATGTCGGTCAGTGGCAATCGGCGGTCCTGGCAAGCGTTCTAAACACGCCAACTTTCGGAGCGGGCATCCGCCTCGCACCCAGCGCTCAAATCGACGATGGAGTTTTTGAGTTTGTTTTTCTGGAAGAACTTCGTTTCGGCCAACTATTGCGAGTCTTGCCGAGACTCGCTTTGCAAGGGAACATCAATTTGCCGGGTCTCCACATTCGCAGAGCCCGGAAGTTACGTATCGAGGTTGATCCGCCAGCGACGTTCCACGGTGATGGCGAATTGCTGGGAAGTAGTCCAGTAGAGATCGAAATCGTTCCCCGGGCGATGCGATTTCTCGCGCCGAAGCCTGGCGCCCGCTAGTCTTTTTTCTTGTCCAGCTTCAGCGTCAATACGATTTCTTTCCGATTGTCGAAACTCGAGACCTGACGATTAGGTGACTTAGCGCCGTCTTTTTCTGCGTGGACTTCGTAATCGGCATTCGGATCGAGCCCGCTGAACCGAAAGCTTCCTTCATTGTCTGAGATATAGCTTTTGACCTGGTTTGTCCTCAAATTTTTCAAGAAAACTACGCCGCCGGGGACTGTGGATTCACTCTTGTCCACTACCACACCGCGGACGGTCCGCAATTGGGACTCTTTCTTCGAGTCCTGCGCATATGCCGTGAAGCATAGAACCAACATCGCCAACATCAGCACAGCAATTCCCACACGGCGTTTCATGACGGTTTGCTCCCCTCGCGTTCCATGTGAAACACCAACTCCTCTACTCTCTCACTTCCGGTCGCATCCACGGTCTTTTTTTGTTCTTTGCTCCCCTTGCCGCTTACCGACACTTCGTACTGGGCCCCTCGCACAACGCGAATTGCAAACTCACCGCGAGAATTGGCAAGATCTCGCCAGCGGTAGGACTTCTGCCCCGCTTTTCGAATCTGAATCTGTGCGCCCGCGAAGCTCAATCCTTCTTGCGTAAACACAGTTCCTTTGATCAGGAAATCATGCTGATGCTTGGGGCTTTGTTTTTTCTTGCTGGTTGAATCGGGTTGCGCGGACTGTGTTGGTGAAACAGCCTGTGCTGGCTGGCTATCCTGCGGGAAAATCATGACGGGGCAAAAAAGCAATACCGCCACTTCAATCAACATCTGCCTAAGGCCGCGCATATAGGGCTCCGCGGAGTTAGATGACTTGCGAGGCAGACACGCTGCCCTCGGCGCTCCGCGGCTTTTGGCTACTCCTCGTCTTCTTCTTCGTCTTCTTCGTCATCCTCGTCGTCGTCATCTTCTTCTTCGGCAAGGTCGTCCTCGCCCTCTTCGTCCTCTTCCACTTCGTCGTCTTCCGAGATGACGTTCACGTGTACGGGGTGCGTTTGCGTCACTTCCATCTCCGCTTCACACTCCGGGCAACTCAGAATCTCTCCCTCTTCCACTTCATCTTCATCCACATCGAGTTCGGCAGCACAATCAGGGCAGCGGATCACGGCCACTTCCTCCGTAGTGAGATTCCCCGGGTTGGGCGCCATGCTCCGAGCCGCCCGCACCATTCAGGGTATTATATACCGTGCACGGGCAAGTCGAATGCAGCCCCGATCATACTGTTGCCCGCTGGTGGCCAGGAGTTCACGTTCCTTTAACGATGCCTTCCCCTCGCGAATATCCGGAACGCCCAATCGTCGGCGTCGGCGGGGTTCTCATTGAAAACGGAAAAGCCTTGCTCATTCGCCGCGGTTCCGAGCCACTGTTAGGCCAGTGGTCCATTCCGGGCGGCACGCTTGAACTGGGCGAAACGCTGCGGGAAGGCGTTGCCCGCGAAATGCTGGAAGAAACCAGCATAACCGTCAGCGTATTGGACCTGATCGAGGTCTTCGAACGAATCAACCCGTATTCGGCGCCGGGCGCTCGCGACGCAAACGTCCGGCCGCGCTTTCACTTTGTCATCGTCGACTATTTGTGTGAACGAATCAGCGGAGACGCGACTGCCGGTGGTGACGCCACCGATGTCGCTTATGTTTCCGAAGAAGATCTGGCGCAGTTTCAGCTCACCGAGGCCGCGACGCGGGTTCTGCGCAGCGCGTTTGCAATGGAGCGCGTTCGTCGCCGCGCCTTGTTGGTATAGCTTTGTTTCGTGGCGCTAGCGCGTCTTTGCGATCTCGATGCTGCCGTTCGTGTTTGCCAGGCCCAGCGTGCACGCGCCGTTCCCGATGGTGCCGTTCAGTACGTCTGACCCCATCGTGCCACTTGCCGTGATTGGCAAGTCCGTCGAAATCTTCCCAAAAGACGTATGTGCGGAAACCTTGTATCCGCCATTTGCCGGCAGGCGCACAATAACGTGGGAGAACGATGTTTTCAGCGAAATGTCCCTACACGAGTTCGACTCCGAGGCCGTCACTTCAATCGCACCGTTCTGATTGTCCACGACAATCTTGCCGCCCACTCCGTTTAGTGTAACTCCGCCGAATGACGTATCAACGCCGGCGTTTCCGCTGATTTCGCTCGCTGTCACCGCGCCATTCGTATCCTGAGCCGTCAAATTGCCTTTGACATTCTTGGCGTCAATCGAGCCAAAACTTGTTTTGGCGAAGAGGTCACCGTCCACTCCGGTCGCCTCAATGTTTCCGTTTCCCGTGACGAGCGTCGCACCCTTGTAGAGATTTGTCGCCTCGACTTTACCGAATGAGCTTTTGATGTTTGTTGTGCCGTGAATTTCCCGCGCCTGCACTTGGCCGTTGTTATCCTGAACTTGCAGCGATCCGCCGATTCGTTCCGCGATCACTTCGCCAAAGCTCGTTGCCAGTTCCGCGTTGCCGGTGACGTCGGAGGCTTCTATTTTTGCGTTGGTGTCGTGGACCGCAAGGTTTCCGCCGATCGCGTGCGCCGTCACCGTTCCGAACGAGTTCGTCACGACTGCGTTTCCCGTTACGCTTGAAATCTCGATGTTTCCATTTCCACCCGAAATCGTCGAATTCCCATTCAACTGGGTGCCGGTGATATTTCCAAAGCGATTCTTTACATCAATCGTGCCCTTCACGTTGCTCAGCGTAATGTTGCCGTTATTGTTGACGATCGCGCTGCCGCCGTTAGCGTTGCTCAATTCAATGCCGCCGAACGCGTTGGTAATTTTCGTCTGGCCGGCGTCTTTTACTTCAACGCTCCCATGGCCATTCTCAATTCGTGCCCAGCCGTGTATGCCGTTCGTTTCGACGTTTCCGAAATCATTTCGCAGCCACAGCGGCGCTTCCACCGGCAGCGTGACGTCGTAGTCGACCGAGTAAGAAGTCCTTTTCCACTGAATCCGTAAAACGTATTTCGCGTGATCGTCCGGATAGACTGTCTTCACATGAACGCCGTCGCTTGTTTGCTGCACTTCGATTTGAATCTTGTCGAGGTATTCCTGCGCTTCCTCTTTTGATTTTCCCTGCACCCGAATTGTCGCGACGATTTTTACATCGCGCCCGCTGCTGGCGATCACGTGAACGTTTCCGAAGCGGTTATCCAGGCTAAGTCCTTGGTTCGCGGCCAGCGGCAAGGTCTTCTCAAACGTTTTCTGAACTTGGTCCTCCGGGTTGTTCGCCGCGTGCGCGGTAGACCCCGCCAAAAGGATCGTCGCGACAATCGCAATCGCAGCGGCGAACCTTACATTCCGTAACTGTCTTGTCTTCTCCGTCGTCATCTTTTCGTCTCCAGAATCTCTTGTAACGTGTCCTGCTTTTCCTGGTACATCGCCAGCAACTGCCGCCGCAGATGTGCGTTCGCAGGATTCTGTCCCGTCTCCGCCCGCAGTTCGTCGATTGCGTTGTCCAACACCAGAAGTTTTTCTCGGTAGCTCGCCATTAGCGGTGTGCCGGTAGGCTCTAGCTGTGGCTTCGCTTGTGCCTCGAGTTTGTCGATCGCTTTCTGATAGGCCGCTTCTGCGCGTTCTACGTCGCTCACCGCGCTCTTATTTAGGAATCCCTGTAAATCATGCCCGGGGCCAGGTCGAAAAATTCTCCAAGCAACGCCAGTCACAACGACGAGCACCAGCAGTGCAGCCACCGTCTGCCACTGCACGCCAGCCAGTCCAATTGGATTCAGCCAAGCCCGCAGCCGAGAAGGCTTCCGAGATATCTGCTCCGCGAGCCCTCGTTCGATTTTCGCCCACAGATAGGGTGTCTCCCATTCTTGCCGCAGTTCTCCTGCTGCCGTAGACATACTCTTCCATACGCGTAGCTCTTCACCGCACTCCGCACAAGTCGCCGCGTGCGCTTCCAGCGCCGTCCATTCGGCCACGCTTCCGTCCATTAAGATTCGTTCCCGGTCTGCGCAACTTACGTTCATATCGTTCACCGTGCCTCCGCCGCTTGACTCCGCGGCGGCTCCAACATCGTTCGCAAATTCTTTTTCGCCTGAAACAGCGTATTCTTCGACGCTGTTTCCGTAATCTCCAGCATTCCCGCGATTTCCGAGTGCCGGAAGCCTTCCACCTCGTAAAGCAAGAAAACCTGTCGTTGATGGTCCGTCAACTTTTCCATTGCGCGCTGCAGTGCCAATTTCAACGAAGGATGCGCACCCGGCGCGCGCCGTTCCGGCATCGGCGATTCCTCAGTCCCTTCGCTCGTGACTTCCTTCTTCCGCATTCGGCTGCGCCGCGCGTCATAACAGGTGTTGATCAGAATTCGAAATGTCCATGTGACGAAGCTTGATTGCGCGCGAAAAGTCCCAATGCTCCTCTGCACCTTAAGAAACGTTTCTTGTACCGCGTCTTCCGCGTCGGCGCTGCTTCCCAGCAGATTTCGCGCGATGCTCTTCATTCGTTTGCCGTGGAGCGAATAGAGACGCTCGTATCCGTACATCTCACCCGCTTGGCAAGCGGTCGCGAGTTCCAAATCGTCCGGACGCACTTCGCCCTGCGCCTGCGCCAATCCACTCGCTGGATTTTCCCCAAGTCCCACCCTGTTTCCTCGCTCTTGCTCCTGGTTGGAGATTCTAGCCTCCCAAGGCAGTGCAAGTCCCATCGTCGCCATACCTCGCTCCTAAGGTATAGACGACGCGGAAGCAGGAAATGTCAGGGAGGGGGCCTGTGCTGCGCAACCCCGTAAGGCATTGACTGTGTAGGTTTTATTGCAACTTCACCGCGGAGGATGCGGCAGACTGGTTCAGTTCGAGATATATCTTGCCGTGAAACGGGCTATTTTCGTGGTCAATCGTTATCACGGAGATCGGATCATCGTCTGTAATCAGCAGTTTTAGGTTTTTCGCATCGCGCGCCACGTCAAAGACAAAAGACGTCAGATAGCTCTCACCCGGCCGTAACGGCTGCTCCAGAGGTGTCGAGGCATCTTGCAACGCACTTGCTTTCGTTTGCGTCGGAAAGTACCGTCGGCCGTTCGAATCTTCGAGTGACACCAATCGCGGAACCGGAGTGAGGGGGCCGTTGCCGCGGTGTTTGGAAATGCTGTTTTCGTCGAACCAGGACTTCAGCCGCACCACGACGAACTCACCGTTTGCTTGACTCTGGCTTGTTTCGGTCCCGAGCATCGCCGCCGTGCGCACCGACGCGACCGAGTAGGCGATATGGCAGTCCGGCTCGCAGAAATATTTCCACTGGCCTTCTGGCAGCGTTTTATTCGAGCTGAAGACTCCCGTCCCGAGCAGTATGACACCGTAACCGCATACGCAGGTGATCGCCAGCAAGCCGCCTAGTCGCTCCGCCAGCCTGGCACGGAGGACCGCTCCAAATAAGACGGTGGCGAGGCCGGCGACAATCGTGAACGCCGTGCCGAGAAACAGCAACAACATTAGATGTGCCAAGCGTGGTGTTTCGGCCATGACTCTCTCCAATCTTCTGGGCTTGGCTGCCTTAACTCACCGCTTCTTTCGGCAGCCCGCCGTGAGTTCTCTCCCGCCGGTGAAATTCCTTCACTGCCGCTTCCAGATCCTTCGGAACAAATTCCGGCCATCTCTTTTGCAGAAACACGAACTCCGCAAACGCACACTCCCACAACAGAAAGTCCGAAAGCCGTTGTTCGCCGCCCGTGCGAATCAGCAGATCCACTTCCGTCGATCCGCCGCGCAACACTTCCGACAGCACATCCGCAAATGCTTCCGGAGAAAGTTGTGTCGCTTTGTAAAACCGGCAAGCCGCCAGATAGATCGCCTCGCGCGCCGAGTAGTCAATCGCCAACCGCAAATGAAGGCGTTTACCATGCGCCGTCACGGCTTCCGCATCCACAATTGCCTGGCGCAGCGTCGCCGGAATCCGGTCGCGCCGGCCGATCACGCTAAGCCGCACACCCTCTTCCTGGCAGTGCGTGGTTTCGGTAAGCAGGTACTCGTGCAGCAAGCGGAGAATTGCGTTCACTTCCTGCGCGGGCCGCTTCCAGTTGGCAGATGAGAGCGCGAACAACGTCAAAGTATGAATGCCCAGTCGCGGGGCCGCTTCGATCGCGCTTCGTGCTGCCTCTGCCCCCGCGCGATGCCCAGCCGAACGGGGCAACCCCCGCGATGTCGCCCATCGCCCGTTTCCATCCGTGATAATGGCTACATGCAAGGTCTGGGTCGGCACGACCGGCGCCGACGCAAGAATGTGTTGCAAGACAACCTGTTGAACGCTCATAACGACTACTTTCTCCGCCGCGTAACTGTAAATAACTTTGCATTACAAAGTGAAGGGGCAAAAAAAATTATCCTTCTCGGGTCGCCCGAATCAGCGCCTCCATATGATTCAAATACCGCTCCAACGCCCGCCGCCCCGTTGCAGTCACCCGGTATTCCGTCTTTGGGAGCCGCCCGTCGAACGACTTCGTGCACACGATGTAGTCCGCTTCCTCTAGTTTCCGCGCATGCACACTGAGATTTCCGTCTGTTGTTTTAAGAAGATTTTTCAACTCGTTAAACGTCAGCGAACGATTCACTACCAATGCGCTCACAATTCCCAAACGGATCCTTTCGTGAATTAGCCGGTCCAAGTTAGGTGACACTGCTTCGCGCGCATTTCCGCGCACCGCGCTCAGCGGCGCTGTTTTTTCCCGCTGCGATTGTTCCTGCCGTGCTGTCGAGCTTTTCGCCATAATTTCCCGTTATCCGCCGAATCGGCGCGCGATCCATATTCCAAATCCGATTTGCACACCGCCGAATCCGCCCGCCATCAGCGCGTCACCCCATTGTGCGGGCGCAAACAGCGCCGCTGCGCCCAGAATCATCAAACACAGACCCATCACCGGCACAACACGAACGGAAAATGCGCCGCCGGTGACAATCGCCGTGCCATACAAAAGCAACCAGGTTCCCGGCAGCGCGGCGTACAAGCCGGCGTGCGCCAACGCATAGGTCAGCAGTCCACCGGCTACAATCGCCGGCGCAAAACTCAACAAAAATTTTCTGCCCGGTCCCGAAAAAAGCTGTGCATTTGCGCGATGCGCTTTCGTGGCAGCCGCCGGCGCAGCAATCGCGACGGCAATCCCGGCTTCCAGCAGCCAAACCAGCAGCCACCTTCCCTGTGTCACCTGTTGCGACGCGAAATACGCTGCTGCCAATGCGGTAATTCCCATGGCCACGCCGCCCCATCCCGGCACGGCCGTAAATTCCGCCGCGCTCGCCATTGTCTCGCGGATGTAGCGAAGGTGGTCCGCGGCACGCGCATCAATGGGGATAGGCTCCAAACGCGGCGCGCGGGATGGATTGCTCAAAGCCATAAATTCAAGCTAGCAGACCACCGCTTAGTTGTCAAGTACTTTGTAATGCAAAGTGAAAACGTTTTATCGCCTACTTCTGCCGGCGATATCGCCCCAACATCGCGTTCCACCGGATTGTGAACACGTCCAGAAACATCTGCACGCTGTCTCGTAGCATATTGACCTTCGTCGCGGGAGAGTGCGCCCACCGTACTGGAATTTCCACTGATTTTAGTCCGTGGTGGCGCGCAAGATAGAGCAGCTCCGGGTCGAATCCGAATCGTTCGATCCGCTGCTGCTTGAAAATAATTTTGCAGCGCTCGCGCCGGAACGCTTTGAAACCGCATTGCGTATCCACAAACGGCAGCCACAACACAGCTCGTACAATCTTATTGAAGATTATTCCCGCAAATTCCCGAAAGCCCGATTCATGTACGGCAATCAGGTTTCTATCCAGCGCCCGCGAGCCGATGGCGACGTCGTATGTGTCCATTGCCGAAATCAATTTGTCCGCTTCTTCAATCGGCGCGGACAGATCCGCGTCCGTGAACAAAACGATGTCGCCCCGCGCTTCCACCATTCCGTGACGAACGCTGTAACCCTTGCCGCGATTTTCCCCGTTCGGCACCACGCGAAGTTGCGGAATTCGCGCCCGAAATGTTTCCGCAACGGCCGCCGTCTGGTCCGTCGAACCATCATTCACAACCAAGACTTCCGTCTCTCGCCCTGATTTCTCGATGTAGTCGGCAATTAGGCCTAGCGAAGGCGGCAGCCTCGACTCTTCGTTATATGAAGGAATGATGATGGAGAGCGCCGGGCGAGATTCCATAAGCTTAGGCAGACGCAAGCGCCGCCGCGTGCCTCTCCCACGCTTTCGTTTTCAAAATGTCCTCGATCTGGGCCAGCGCAAAGTCACACTCATCCAGAGTGTTGTAGAAATGGGGCGAAATTCGGATGCCAGCTTTTGGCCGGTAGTCCACCAAAATTTCCCGCGCCAGCAGCTCGCGGCAAACTTCCGCAGCGTGCGGGCAATCCACGGAGACCGTTCCGGCACGTTCGGCCACACCGCGGGGCGTATTGACTCGCCAGCCGCGGCCCGTCGCGCCAGCGATCAGCCTGGTCGTCATTTCGACGGACTTCTCTCGGATTGCGGCAATGCCAACTTTGTTCAAAATCTCCAGTCCGGGCTGGCATGCGTACAGTGCCGGAATGTGCGGCGTCCCGTTCAAATAGCGAAACGAATCCGCTCGCTGCTCAATCGGTCCGGTTTCGAACGCGAACGGGCGTTGATGTGCGATCCATCCCGTCAATGCGGGCTTCAATGCAGCCCGCAAATCTTCGCGAACGTATAAATACGCCATACCCGGGCCGCCGCACAGCCACTTCAACACCCCGCCAACTGCAAAGTCCGCATCCAATTCGCGTACGTTGAACGGAATCGTGCCCGCTCCTTGAAACACATCCAGAATCACGCGTGCACCCACGCGATGCGCTTTCTCGATGATTGCTCTCGCATTCACGATGAAAGAGCTTCGAAACAACACTAGCGAAATCGGCACCAGAAGCGTCGTTTCGTCGATCGTTGCCAGAAATGCTTCCAGATCAAATCGCACGGGATCCGTAGCCGGCACGACCTCTACCCGCGCGCCTTGCCGCGTCTGCTCGTGGTAAAAATATTGGATGGAAGGGAACTCCAGCTCCGTCATCACCACTTTGTTCCTCGGCCCGCGAAAATCGAAACAAGAAGTAATGACGGCCTGCGTCTGCGTCACGTTTTGATGCAGCGAAATCTCTCCGGCCTTCGCGCCGATCAGCGGCGCCACTTTGTCGCCGACGGCGACCGCCATTTCCCACCAGCCCTCTTCCCATGCGCGGACGCCGCGTTCCGCCCAAGAATCCGCGTAGGCATGCAAGCTTCCGTACACACCGCGCGGCATCGCACCCAGCGAGTTGCTGATGAGGTACGTCGTCCGATCCAGAATCGGAAACTCTTTCCGCCAAGCCAACAGGTCAGTCATTCTCTGTCGTTCCATCGACCGATTTGCGATTTTGGTATATGCGCCAGATAAAGTAGCACAGCGTCACGAAGCCAAGCCACGGCGGCCCGGAGAGCAGCGACACGTGAAAGTCGGGCACCCACCAGGTTGACAACAACACGCCAACCAGCGCCGCCAGTCCTATCGCCGAACTCCACTGGCCGCGCGGCGCGAACCGCACAAAGTCACGCTTTTCTTTTTGCATCTTGCGCCGAAATCCCAGGTGTGTTGCTAATGTCATGATCCAGATAAACGGTCCGCCGAAAAATGCCACACCGATCAGAAATAAGAACGCTGTGTTCTTGAATCTCCAGTTCAACGCAATTGCCGCTGCCATGCCCAGGCTCGACGCCAGAACGGCAGCCACCGGCATTCCGCGTTTGCTCAGCTTGCCCAGAATTGCCGGTGCATATCCTCCTCGCGACAGTGAAAACAACATTCGCGCCGTGAAATACAAATTGCAAAGCGCACTCGACAGCGCCGCCGACAGCACCACGAAATTCATGATATGACCTGCCGCGGGAATTCCAACTTTCTCAAACACCGTTACGAAAGGACTCTTGTCGAGTCCAATCTGCTCCCATGGAACAATTCCCACGACCAACGCCAGCCCCCCCAGATAAAACAAGGCTAAAAACGCCAACGTCCGCTTTAACGCGCGCGGCACCGCCGTTTTAGGATCGGCCGCTTCTCCCGCCGTAACGCCGACAATTTCAAGACCAAGAAAACTGAAAATTGCCATGGTCACGCCCAATCCAACTCCCCCCCATCCGTTCGGGAAAAATCCTCCCTGTCCCGTGAAGTTTCCCGTGCCAATTCTTGGAAATCCAAATCCCAAAACAAGTGCGGTCCCCAAAATCAAGAATATGACGATCGTGACCACTTTGATCATCGCGAACCAGAACTCGATTGTTCCAAAATTCTTGATACTCAGCGTGTTCATGTAAACGAGCGCCACGGAAAAGCCCGTTATCCAAAGCCACGATGGGATATTGGGAAACCAAAATCGGCAATAAATTCCCGCGGCAGCCACTTCGCTGCCCACGATGATTACCAGGCACAACCAGTACGTGTACCGCGCCACAAAACCGGCCCACGGCCCCAGATACATCTCCGCATACAGCCCGAATGATCCCGCCGCTGGATGTTCGACCGCCATCTCCGCTAGCGCCCACATCACTGTTAACGTGATGAGTGCTCCTGCCGCAAAACTCAAAATCACGGCCGGCCCAGCTAGCTTCACGGAAATCGCGCTCGTCAAAAAAAGTCCCGTGCCAATCGTGCTTCCCAGCGCGATCATGGCCACCTGCGCCGCGCTCAGCTGGTGCTGCAAACCTGCCTCGCGCCGCACGAGTTCTGCCTCGCCGTCACTTTCATTCAACGCTTTTGGTTGTGGTTCTTGCGTCATGGCGTCGCATGCTAACAGAGTCGCTTCGCATCCCCAACACGTTAGCCCTGTCCGCTCGTACAGTCACCGAGCGGGCACGCCTGTCCCTTGACATTCTCGGTTCCTATTTCCCGCTTCTTACAATGATTCTCGTGGCGGCCACGCAGAGGGCTGCCGACATTTAAGAAGGTAGGCAAGTCATGAAGGCCATTTTCGCTCTTATCGTCATTTACGTCGGAACATTTTTCGTCGCCATCCAGGGCGCATCGAATTCACCGGTTCAAGCCGCTCAACACGAAGCCGCCAAACTCTCCGCCGCGAAATCCATCGATCCGCAAAAAGACTCGGACATTCGTTCGTTGCTCGAACTCATCGGCGCTCGCGACATGATTCAGGAAGCCGCCAACAACTCCACCGAGCAATACCGTCAGAAGCTAATTTCGCTCGCGCCCAATGACGATAAGGCGCAGGATTCGGTCAACTCCTATCTCACCGTCTTTCAAAAGCAATACGACGCAGACGCAATCGCCGATCAACTCGTCGCCATCTACGACAAGCATTACACCGACGAAGAGATTAAGGGAATGCTTCAGTTTTTCGGCTCGCCTCTCGGACAGAAAGTCGCCCTCGAAATGCCCAAGATTTCCAAAGAGGCGCAGCTTGCAACTCGCAACATGTCCGGTCAGGCGGCTCGCGCAGCGTGGCAGGAATTTCACGCACAGAATTCAGATCCGCAAGCCAAGCGCGCCTTTGCTGGACGTCGCCGTTGGCAACAGAGTCAGAATCCCGACGGTTCGAATCAGCAAGCACAAGCCGATCCGCAACAACCCTGATCCCTGGCAAATTCGATTCGCTTGTTTGTAAGTTCCTACTGAAAGCGCTTCTTGATTTTAACGTCGATGCCGAACGTTCCGTTCTGGTCGCGCAGCGCCACGATCGAAACGTTCCGGTTCACGTTGTACTCCACCTGGATCACCTGCTGTTGTGTCGAGCTCACATTTGAAACATAGGTGATCGTCAGGTTCCGCGTCACCTGCTGTTCAACGGTCACGCGCGCCGCCGCACTCTGTTCCGATCCGCTAGAACCTACTCCCGCTAGTCCGGGATCGACCCGCAGCTTCGTAATCCCAAACAATCGTTCCAGCCGTCCGCCCAATTGGCTCGAAATCGCTTCGGACAAAATCGCCGATGCCCCCGAACCCGGGCTTTGCGACGCTCCCGTGCCGCCCGCTCTCACTTCCGCCTCCGAACTCGTTTGCCCCAGAGTGAGTAGCGTCACGATATCGTTGCCCGGCAGCGGCGGATCGGATCGGTACGACAAATTCAGTTTGCTCGCGGGCCCACTGAAGTTCAGCGTGATTTCATACTGCTGAATCGTCGTCGTCGCCTCAATGTTGATGTCCGGATCGATATTCAACGGCCGCGCAAAGTTCAAATCGCCGCGGGCCACACGATACCGATTACCGTGAAAATACAAATCGCCGGACAGCACGTGAATGTGCCCCAGAAGAATCGGGTGCTCCCATGTTCCGCGCACTCGCAGATTCGCGTCCGCTTCGAGCTCCGCGTTCGGCCACTCCATTCGCGCGTCCGGTGTCGAAAGCGCCTCGATGTCAAACTGCAAATTCTGCAGGAAGCTGGACGGCGGCCCGCCATACTCTCTTGCTGCAATCAACGCACCGGCCGTTTCCAGCCCACCCGAAAGATTTACTCGATCCACTACCACTTTCCCGGAAAGCACCGCGGCTTCTGGCGTCCCGGAGAGTCGCAGATTGCCTGCCACTTGCCAGCTCATCCCTTCCGGATACCGGATTCTCGTGCGATCCGTTTTCGCGCTAATGTCATAGTGAATTGGCCGGTCTGCGTAATTGACGCTGCCTGTTAACGTCAGCGTCCCGCCTCCTGCTTCCGCAGTCAGGTTGTTGAAAGAAAGCCGCGTCGCATCAAAAACCAGGTCGCCCTTGATCGCGCTCAATCCCGTTGGGAAGTCGGCCATTCTCGCTGAAGCGCTATCGATGTGTACGCGTCCCGTAATCCGCGGTCTGTCTAGCGTTCCTTCGAAAGAGGCGTTCACCTGTGCCGGTCCGCGTGCATCCAGGCCCGGAACAAATCCGCTCAGCAAGCGCAGATCAAGCGCGCCGTTCAGTTTCAGGCCGACGCTTCGTCGCCCCGTAAACCGCACGTTTCCCTCGATCTTAAAATTCGTATCCTTGCCCTTGAACGTCACCGGATCAATGTTCACTTCTTCGGTTGACGCTCGGAAGTGCACCGGTCCCGAGTTTTCCAACTGTACGTTTGAATAGTTAAATGCCATTTTCGAAAAGTTCGCGTCCATCACGATTGCGCCCGGCTGACTCAAATTTCCTTCCAGCGCGATTTCGCCTTCGGCGCTGCCGTGCCCGCTGAAATGCCCCAAATGCAGATAAGTCACTAAGAATGGATCCAGATTGATGTTTTTGATGTACGCCTTGCCGTGGACCGGATACGGCCCTGTCAATCCAACGGTGTATCCGCCGGAAATACTTCCATCCGTCATTGCCGAACTCAGCTCCAGTTTTGCTTCTCGTCCATCTGACGTCAGAGTTCCGTCAAAACTCCCGATCGTTTCCTGCCCGACCCGCAGATCCACGATATGCACTGTTCCTTCCCCCTGCGGGGCTCGAGCTGGCCCGGAAGCCCTCATTCGAAATGTCATCTGTCCGCCCAAGGGCATTCGCGGACTCTGTAGTTTTTCAAATTTCTCGAGGGGAAGCCCTGCACCGACCAAGTCCAGCGCTACCGTTCCGTCCGCGAAACGATAACCGGCATTGCCTGTGACAATGCCTGCGCCACCTTTTTCTTTTCCCGGGGCAAACAGCCGCAATTCCGCATTCGCAATGCGAACTTCATCCGGCGTTGCATTCAGCTGGCCACGCAGCAGACTAAAGGTCACCCCGTACGCTTTTCCGTCCGCCAAATCAAAAAGTCCGTTGATGGCCGGTTTCTCCCTCGTCCCATGTCCATGAAATTGGCCGGTCAACGTACCTTCCACGGGATATTTTTTCGCGACGAATCCGTGAAAGCTTTCCAGCGGCACCTTCTCAAAATTCACATCGGCAGACCATTCGTTCTCCGGCCGGAATACCCAGCGATCCAGATCCAGCGATCCCTCCAAATCTGCCTGCATCGCGCCAAGTCGAGCGTGTCCTTGGGAGATTGAAAGCTCTGACGGCGAATAGGTCATGTCTGCCTCGACCGAATCGAACTGTGCGTCCTCGTAAGCAACGCGCTCGCCGCGCACATGCCCCGTGAGCGTCGGTCCGCCCAGCGGACCAGACAATTTTCCATCCCAGCTCGCACTTCCGCGCAGGGCGGTTTTCGTGCCATCTCGATTCGGTCCGCGAATTGCATCGATGAAATCCGTATAAGCCTCAAGCGCTCCCGTTTCGAGTTGGATCTCCAGCGTCGAATTACGTTTACCCAAAGCGCCGGCCATATGAATTCGACTAGTCGGCGTATCGAATTCCGCGGTATCGACCGCCACGACTCCGCGATCATAGGAATAGTGAAAACTTGTCCCGCCCGTCACGGGAACGTGCTTGGCCGCCAGTTCCGCCGGCGGATTCAAGTCCACCGTCCCGGAAATTTCAAAGTGCTGGAACGGCCCGGTCCACGATTCCACCGTGTCCGCCGTAACCACCGAATCCCAATGCAGCTCATTTACGGGAAAACTCGCGCGCTCCAGTGCGGGCAGCACTTGCGCCATGCGCACGCTCTGTACATGCGTTTTCGCAACGAATTGCTGCGTCGCGAACTTCATCGTCACCGGGCCGGTCACCGTTCCGCCAAACGCCGTCGCCACAAGATCCGGCACCTGTATTCCGTTCTTATCGAATTTGTAGCCGCCTCGCGCTCCAACGCCCGAGTCCCGAAAGATTTCGTAGTTCAAATTAATTTCTGACCCCACAAAACTTCCGTTGCCTTCCACCACACCGGCGCTAAGCGTCCCCTCCCCTCGCACGTCCACTTTTCCGGCGGGTGTCAGTGGCGATCGCAATGTCTTTCGAAAATCCAGCAAGTCCATCCAGGCTCGGTACTTGAATTTCCAGCTTGGCTCGCGGTAGTTGCTCATCTCTGCCTGCAAATCCAATTTCGAACTTCCTGCTGCGATCAGCGCTTGCTCTACCGTGAAGCCGTCCCGCCGGATGGTGAATTTAGCCAACAGACTCATGGGCACAGGCACGTAGCGTTTCGCGGCGAATTGCAAGTCCTTCCAGTCGAGCGCTCCCACGTAAATAGGTTTACTCGCGTCTCCCCCCGCATTCAGCGCCAGCCGGAAATCTGAGCCTTGTATCGCCAGCGGCGTCCGCACGTCGTTGTACAGAATCCATCCGTCCTGTAGTTGCACCCGCTTCACGTGCAGATCCAACAGCGCTTCATTCATCGGTTTGCCGGATTTCTGTTTCGCCGTCCCCGGCGGCGCGGGGACATTCGTCGAGCCGTCTTTTTCCACTCGAATGTGCACGTGCGGCTGCGCAATTTTCAGTTCGTCCAGCGACACTCGACGTCCCCAGAACGAATCAATCCTCAATCCCGCTTCAATCTCTGCGGCGCTGAACAGCGGCTCGCTCCCTTTCGGCTCTTTCCCGTGAATCACCAATCCGCGTAGCTTCGCCCGCAGCGACATCCACTCAATCGACAGGGACTCCACCTCGCTCCATCCACCGATTGTCGAATTCAGCCGCCGGATTAACACTCTCTTCAAAAATGGATTCCCCGCGCCGCTTCCAAAAAAAATGATCAGGCCCAACGCAATCAGCGTGAACTTGATGCCCAGCACCCACGCCGTGTGCCGGACCCACCTCCATTTTCGTCGTCGCGTTTCCTTCGTCATCGCCCGCTTTCATCCAACAACTTCGTGATGCTCAACCGCTCGCGGCTCTCTTTCAACCATTTGTCCGCCTGCTCGTTAATTCCTTGTTGAATCAGCGCTTCCTGAATCACGTCCCGCGCAGTTTCGAACGACGGCGGCTCCTGCCCCCGCGCCTTCGCTCGGGGAATCACTGCCTGTTCGTAAAAATCTTTTATTGCCTGCTCATCCACCTGCACCGTCGGTCGGAATCGCGAGTCCAGGTAATTGCTCAGATAAGTCTGCACCGTAACGATCTGCCGTACATCCATTTCACTCAATCCAGCCTTCGTGCGCTGCGCCTCAAAATCTTCCGGCTTCGCGAACGACCGCATCAGCCGCTGCATCCCGCGTTCCACGTCTACATCAGACGCTGCCGGAAACCGCGAAGCCTCAGCCTCTTTCCGCACAATCCACTGATCGATCAGACGGTCCAGAATCGTTGCGTCGCTCTCCGCCTTTCCGTCCACCAGCACCTGATACCGAGCCAAATGCTCCACGTCGCTCTGCAAAATAATCTCTTCTTCCACGCGCGCCACAATTCGATCCACGACTTTTTGCGCACGCGCCCCCCGTGCGCTGCCTCCAATCGCAAGAAGCGCTGTCACAACAATCATCGCGCGGCGCGTCCTCCATCGCATCAGAAGGGCGCTCCCAAATTGAAGAAAATCTGGAATCGCGGCAATTGCGCCGATTGAAATCCCAGCGAACCCGGCGGACACGTGGTCGAAGTCGTTCCGCTCGGGCACGGTATCGGCAGCACAAAGAATGGCCGGTTAATCTGATACCCCAGGTCGATTCGAACCGGCCCCACCGGCGTTGCGTATCGCAGGCCCAAACCGATCGTGTGAGCAAAATAGTTCAGCTCGTTCGAACAGTTCGTCAAACACTGTGGCGTCGCGGACCCGTCGAACGTTGGTTTGGGCAGCGACGTTCGAAACGAAATTCGGCTCCCGCGGCTATACACGTTGCCTCCGTCGTAAAAAAGCGCTCCTCCTAAACTTGTCCCGAAATACGGCAACCTCATTGGAAACCGGAACTCTTGATTCAGCACCAGCATCGCCTGTCCGCCTACCGGAAATCCCGAAGCTGAATCGCGCGGGCCTGCCTGGTTCAACGCAAATCCTCGCAGCGACGTGCCGCCTCCAGCAAAAAATCTCTCCGGCAGCGGAATCACTTGTGGCAAGCTTGGCCCCGTCGGTGCGGGAAATGTCAGCGACACCGTATCGCGATACGGATTCAGCACGCCGAAGCGCAGCGATCGGGCAAAACTGAACCGTCTTTTGATCGGGTAATACGAAGAATTCTGGTACAAGAATCGCGTGAAGCTCGCGCTCGAACCAAAGTACGTATCCGCAATCCCGAAGTCGGCGCTGTTCAGGGTTCCTTTCGTCGCATCTGCCGGATTGTCCCGCGTATCGCGTACCCAGGAAATCCCAAATTGAGAGACCAGCGTCGGCTGTTGAAACAAAGGAATCTCTTCCGGTTGAATCTTCAGATCCGCGACCAATATCTTTCTGAAACTGTATCGGTACAAAAGTGTCGTCCGCGGCGAAGCCTGCTGCGTTAGCTGCACCGACCCTTCGTATCGCGTCTCGTTAAACGTATTAATGTCCCGTGTCTTTTCAAAATACGCCGTCGCTTGAAAACTGAAGTTCGGGCTCGCAAACGTGTTCGGCGACGAATACCCCAGGAGCGCCCTCCCCTGCAGTGTGCTTCCCCGCAATTTCAACGACAGCGTATCTGCGCGCCCAGTCAAATTTAATTTCGAAATCTCCAGGATTCCGCGCGGTGCTGCCTGCACCGCCCCGCTCGTAGGATCTGTCGAGCTCGCCAGGCGTTGCACTTCAAATCCGCCGCCATACGCCAGCGTGTATCGCTTTGCCTCTTCGACCAGCGCCACCACGTCCTTGTCCGGATTCGAACCCGTCGGATTCTGCGGCGCTACCGTTACGCGATTAAAAATCCCGAGGTTATAGAGCCGTCGCTGCGTATCCACCACCTCGCCCTGCCGCAGCGGCGCGTTCGGCTTCACTTGAATCAACCTTCGAATCACTCCCGGCCGCGTGTGTACATATCCGCTCACCAGCACTTTTCGCACTCGCGTCTGTGGTCCTTCTTCGATGTGGTACGTAATCTTCATTTCCTTAACTTCCGTCGCGGCCTTCTTTCCATTTTTTTCGCTCCCAACCCGCGCCGCCTGGTCCACGCTCTTCGGTTCAACGTCTTCTACCGTTGCCCTCAATGTCGCCTCGGGATATCCCTCGTTGTAATACAGCGCCAGAATGTTCGCGCGGTCGCTCCCCACGTTCGAATCCGAATAAGGCTGTCCCGGCAACGATCCCACTACGCCTTGCAGCTCCTCATCGCTGAATGCGTGGTTGCCATCAATCTTGAGCCCTGCCACTCGCGTCTGAATCCCTTCATTCACCAGAAATCTCACAAGCAGATCCCCGGTCTTGCCGCTGAAGTCATCCTGAATATCTGCTTCCACCTTCACGTCCAAAAACCCATTCGACTTGTACAGCCCCTCCATCGAAATGCGGTCCGCCTCCAGCAATCGACGGCTGAACCTGCCGCGCGAACCCAGCGCACCCTGAAAGACCGTCAAACGGCCCCTCAAGAGCTCTGCGTCAAAATACTTGTTTCCCTTGATCTCAATCCCAATCAGCTTGTGCCGCTCTCCACGATGCACCGTGTAGGTGATGACCTCTTCCGTCCCCTGCCAGCCGTTTTTCCCCTTCTCCTTCACATCTTGTGTCGTCGAATCGTAATCCACCAGCGAGTCGAAATAGCCTTGCCGCTCCAACCGCTCCCGCAAATTCTTCCGCCCCTCCTCCAGCAGGTCCACGTCCACCGCTCCCTCCTGATAGATCGGCAGCAGCCGCTTCAAATCGCCTCCGGAGAATTTGGCTCCTTGCACTTCCACTCTCACTCGTGGCCCCTCGGTCACATCCAGCGTCAGGGGCACGCTATTCTTCGCCGCGTCATAGGTGCCGCGCCTCACCGCCGCCCGCCCACTCAAGTGCCCCTTTTTTGCCAGGAATTTCCGGATGCTCGACGTACCTTTTTGAATTCGCGCGTTCGTGATCGCCGTTCCCGGTTTCAGCGTCAAACGAGCCAGAATCTGCGCGTCCGGATACTCCGTATTGTTCGTCAGTTGGATGGCGCTTACTCGCGCCCGCATTCCCGGCACCACGTGCGCGATCACGTCAATTTGGTGTGTCTCCGCGTTGGCTTGCACTTCCGTCGTCACCTTCGCCTGGTATAACCCTTCTTCCTGCAAAATGTCCTGCAAGCGCAAAACCGCCGCGTCCAGCTTCTCTTTTCGATACAAATCGCCCAGTTGGATCTGCATTGCCGCCGCCGCGGACGCTTCGCTCGGCGGCTCCGTCAGTCCGCGCAAAATCACCTGGTTGAAGTAGAGGTTTTCTTCCGCGACGAAGTCCAGTCGGACTCCGCCTTCGACCGGTACGCTCTCCACCCGCAAATTGGCGTAGTCGCCGGTCTTATAGAGCGTCCGCAGGCTCGCCGCAACCTGTGTCCGGTCCAGTGGCTTCCCAACTTCCACCGTCAGTCCCGGCGGCGCGTCTTTCAACACTATTCCGTCTTCCCGCACGACCCGCACGCTTACAACAGTGGGTTCGCTCGGCGTCTGTTGCGCCGCGATTTGCCGCGCGGCTCCGCCCGCCAGGAGCGCCGCAACCGCCAGTCCTCTCCACACCCACGCATAGGTCAATTTCATGCACTCAAATCGCTCAGACGAAGCGTAGCACAGCGGCGTTGCCTGCCCGTTGCCCTTTGGCGCTATCATAAATATGCAGTCGCATCGCACGGACAGGACCACTACCCTTTGTCTTCTCTCCCTAAAGACGACCTCTCCTTCGAACGCTATTCGCGCCAGATCCTTTTCTCAGGCATCGGCGAATCTGGCCAGCAGCGTCTTGCCTCCGCCGCTGCCGTCATTGTAGGTTGTGGTGCCGTCGGTGCCTCGACCGCCGCACTGCTCGCCCGCGCGGGGGTCGGCCGCCTCCGCGTCGTCGACCGTGATTTTGTCGAACCTTCCAATCTTCAGCGTCAGGCGCTATTCGACGAGTCCGACGCTCGCGAGTCCCTGCCCAAGGCTGTGGCCGCCGAGCAAAAACTTCGCGCCATTAATTCCGCCATTTCCGTCGAAGGCATCGTCGCCGACCTCACCCCGCAAAACGCCCAGAAACTCCTCGCTGGTTTTGACCTCCTTCTCGACGGCACCGACAATTTCGAAACGCGTTTCCTCCTCAACGATTACGCGGTTAAGCACAATCGGCCCTGGATTTACGCCGCCGCTGTTGGCAGCTACGGTGTCACCTTGACCGTCCGCCCCGGCCGTACCGCGTGCCTGGCTTGTTTGCTTGAAGGCGCCAACACCCCCGCTGGCGTCGAAGAAACCTGCGACACTATCGGCGTCCTCGCGCCGATCGTCCAGCTCATCTCTTCGCTCGAATCCGCCGAAGCTCTAAAACTTCTCGCCGGAAAAGAAGACGCGCTCCCTGGCCGCCTCGTCTCCGCCGATATCTGGTCTGGTCGTTTCCAATCCGTCGAAATCTCTCGAAGTCCTGGCTGCCGGTGTTGCGCTCGAAGCGAATTCCCCTACCTCGACGGCGAAGCACAGCCTCACGTCACCATGTGCGGCCGCGATTCTGTCCAAATCCACGAGTGCTCTCGTTCGCTTGATCTTGCGGCCCTCGGCGCGCGCCTCGCCTCGGCGGTCGAATCTGTCCGCCACAATGAATTCCTTCTTCGCTTCCGCGTCCCGCCCTATGAAATGACCGTCTTCGCCGACGGCCGCGCCATTCTCAAGGGATCAACCGACCCCGCCGTCGCGCGTTCGCTCTACGCCCGTTTCATCGGCGCCTGATCGATTCTTTCTGTTGGGAGGGCCAAGAGGCCGTCAATGTAGCCTCCGCCTAGCGTGTGTCCGCTCTCGATCTGCACCGCCAGACTGCCAAGGCAAGCTGTTGTAGAGGCCGCCTTCCGAGGCGGGCTCCTTCACGCGTCAAATGTAAGGAACCTTCTGCTTGCGAGGAAACAACTGAACCCTACCGAAGTCCACCGCTCCGTCCCACCGAACCCCGCATCGACGCCCGGTCCAAATTCTCCCGTAAATTCATCAGCGTCAAAAACGTGCTCAAGATCCGCGCTTTCAAATCGTCGGTCAATGACATGCCGCTTGTCGCCACCCGCGCCAGCCGTTCGCCGTTCTCCGTCAAAAACTTCATGATCTCTTTCAATCGCTCGTGCGGCGCATTTCCCATCGCCGTCTCACGCCGCATCTCGGCGCAACTTCCTTCAACCGAAAGCGTGTAGTGCAGCACGCACAGTTGCTGCTCGGCAAGAGCCGCCGGCGCCGTGCTCTTGCATCCGGTTATTTGGCAGTTGGTGGGCATCGCCTGTCTGCGTATGGTATCGCAACCGCAACACTCTTAGATAACATTACCATCAGCCCGAAATCCAGCACCCTCCCACATCATGTTGCGCATCCTGCACGCTCCTCTTTGGAATACAGCGCCTCGACGCCTCTCTTGCGGTGTGATGTTGCCCTAGCCGCGCCAGTCCGCCCAAGCCGGTTCTCTCTCGTGCGCAATCTTCGGAATATTTTCTTTGACACCTGGTAATTTTCTCTGTATTTTTATGCATGGCGATGTATAATCTTACTGTCATGAGCGCCGGCAAAACCTTCCGTCACGGCCAGATCCTCCGGCTCGTCTCCGGCGAGCGCATCGCCAGCCAGGACGACCTCCGCCGCCGTCTTGCTTCGCAGCGCTTGCGCGTCACCCAGGCGACGTTGTCCCGCGACCTCCAGGAATTGAAGCTCGTCAAAACTCCCGAAGGCTACAAGCAGGCCACTACTATCTCGGAAGACGCCCCGCCACTTCCACCGCTCGCCCGTGCCCTTCGCGAGTTTCTCGTCGACGTTCGCCCGGCTGAAAATCTTCTCGTTCTGAAAACTCCTCCCAGCGGAGCGCAACCTCTCGCCGCCGCCGTGGACGCATCCAAATTTCCCGAAATCGCCGGCACCATCGCCGGTGACGACACCGTTCTGATCATCACGCCTAATAAAAGGACGCGTGCGTCCCTCCAGCAAAAAATCGAAGCCTTGCTGAAATGAGAACGAACGAACCCATCGCCGTCGTAGGTGTCTCCGGTTACACCGGCTTTGAGCTGGCGAAGCTCCTGCTCCGCCATCCCGCTGGCTCAGCCGCCACTTTTTTCGTCCGCGACACGCACGGCGCTCATTGCCTCTCAGAAATGTTTCCCCAACTCCGCGGCATCGGTCGCGCGGCCCTTCGCACCCTGTCTGGCGAAAACATTTTAGCCACCGGTGCCAAGACCGCGTTTCTTGCAACGCCGCACGAAGTGTCTGCCGAACTTGCGCCGAAACTCCTCGAAGCCGGCCTCAAAGTCATCGACCTCAGCGGCGCATTCCGCTTCCGCGATGCCGCTGTGTTCCAATCCTGGTACAAGCTGCCCGCGCCGCACGCCGCGTGGCTCGATTCCGCGGTCTACGGCTTGCCCGAGTTTTACGCGAACGAACTCGCTTCCGCTCAACTCGTCGCCAATCCTGGCTGTTACGCTACGAGCGTCATCCTCGCCCTGCGCCCGCTTGCCGATGCCGGCTTGCTTGATTCCTCCTCGCAAGTCGTTGCCGATTGCAAATCCGGCGCTACCGGAGCTGGCAAAGAATTGCGCAAGGATCTCCACTTTTCCGAGCTCGACGAGAATTTCAAGGCCTACAATCTCTTTGCCCATCGCCATACGCCCGAAATTCTCGACCACACCGGCTTGCCCGAATCACAACTCATCTTCTCGACGCATCTTCTTCCCATTGCGCGCGGCATTCTCTCCACTATCTACGTCACACTCGCCGAACCGCAATCTCCTGACGCCATCGAAGCGCTCTTTCGCAAAACCTATGCTGGCCGGCCGATGGTCCGCATTTGGAAGGCCGGAACGCTGCCCGAAATCCAACACGTCGCGCACACCAATTTCGCTGACCTCGGCTTCGTCCTCGACCGCTCCGGTCGGCGACTCATCGTCGTTTCTTGTCTCGACAATCTCGGCAAAGGTGCCGCAGGCCAAGCCGTTCAAAATTTCAACCATCTTCTAAAGTTAGAGGAGACGACCGGACTGCAATGAAACTCGTGATCAAATTCGCAGGGGCTTTGCTCGAATCTGATTCCGTCGTTCGCGAACTGGCTGCGCAAGTCGCCGCTCTCGCCAGCCAGGGCCACGAAATCTTGGTCGTCCATGGCGGCGGCCGCATTTTCACGGGTACGCTCAAACGCCTCGGCATCGAAAGCAAGTTCGTCAACGGTCTCCGCGTCACCGATCGCGAAACGCGCGACGTCGCTGTCATGGTCTTCGCTGGCCTCTTAAACAAACAGCTTTCTGCTGCCATCTCCGCCGCGGGCCAACCCGCCATCGGCATCTCAGCTGCCGACGCACAAGTCTTTCGCGCCGAACCGCTCGTGCATAACGAGGTTGTGGGCGGCCTCGGTTTCGTCGGTTATCTCACCGGAATGAACACGTCGCTCATCGAATCTTTTTGGCGCAGCAATCTCGTTCCCGTCGCTGCATGCCTCGGCATCGGCCCGGACAACGAGCTGTACAACATCAACGCCGACCACATGGCCGCCGCTTGCGCCGAATATCTCGGCGCCGACCAACTCATCTATCTCACCGACGTCGCCGGAGTCTTGCAGGGAGAAAAAGTAATCTCCGCCATCGCGAGCGACGAAATCGAAGCCCTCGTCCAGAATCGCACCGTCTCTGGTGGCATGATCTTGAAACTCGAAGCCGCCAAGCGTGCTCTCGAGGGTGGCGTAAAAGGCGTTCACATCGTCGGCGGCACCGAACCGGGCGCTCTTCTCGCAGCAATGCGTGCTGCGCAAGCATCGTCCGCCACCTTCGACGCAATTCCCGGCACGCGCATTCTTCGCGACGCGCACTCCGCCGCCATGTCTGCCGCATAGCCAAATGAAGCGCCCAATCACAATTCGCAAAGCCGTTCCGCCCGCCGCCCTGGCCGACGCAGAGAAATATCTTCTGCCCACTTACAAACGCCAGCCGCTGGTCTTTACGCACGGCCGTGGCCCTTACGTCTTCGATTCGTTCGGAAAGAAATATCTCGACTTCCTCGGCGGCATCGCCGTCAACGGCCTCGGCCACGCCCATCCTGATATCGTCAAAGTCATTCGCCGCGAATCCGCGCGCGCCATTCACCTTTCCAATCTCTTTCACAACGAATTCCAGGGCCCACTCGCCAGAAAGCTTTCCGAAATATCCGGCATGGACCGCGTCTTTTTCTCCAACAGCGGCACTGAAGCGATCGAAGGCTGCCTCAAACTCGCCCGCCTTTATTCCCGCCCTGCCGACGCGCCCCTTAACGCGCCGAATCCCAAACACCGCATCCTCGCCCTCGAAAATTCTTTTCACGGCCGCACCTTCGGAGCCGTCAGCGTCACCGCCACCGAAAAGTACCGTCTGCCTTTCGCTCCCCTCGTCCCGGGAGTCGAATTCGTCAAATTCAACGACGTCGCCGACCTCGAATCCAAATTCGACAAAAATGTCTGCGCGGTGATCCTCGAAACCATCCAGGGCGAAGGCGGGATCCACCCCGTTAGCGTAACCTTTTGGAATCGCGCCCGCGCCCTTGCGTCCCAACACGACGCGCTGCTGATTGCTGACGAAATTCAATGCGGCCTCGGCCGCACCGGTCGTTATTTCGCTTATCAAAAGTTTTCCTCCAAGCCCGATCTGGTCGCCATCGCGAAGCCTCTCGCTGCTGGCCTTCCCCTCGGCGCGATTCTGACCTCCGAAGCCGTCGCCGCCCGCGTCAGCCCCGGTGTTCATGGCACCACCTTCGGCGGCGGCCCCATGGTCTGCGCTGTCGCACTCGAATTCCTCAAAGTTCTCGAAAAAAAGAAAATTCTTGCGAACGCAAACGCTCGCGGCGCCGAAATTCGCGCCGGCATCGAAAAACTCGTCGCCAAGTTCCCGATCATCAAAGAAGTCCGCGGCGAAGGCCTCATGATCGGCGTCGAGCTAACTGTCGATGGCAATCCCTTCGTTGCGGAAGCCATGAAGCGCGGCCTGCTCATCAATTGCACACACGACTTTACTTTGCGCCTTCTGCCCGCCTTCATCATCGGCGCAAAACAAGTTCGGGAATTCCTCGGAGTTCTCGAAGATGTACTCGGTCATGTTTCTAAATCTATGCCTGCGACGGAAACGGCGCGGCACGCGGCTCACGCCGCAGTGAGGTAACAAGACGAAATGGCGACAACAACTTTGGCAGCGCCTGTTCTGGTCTCGAACGATCTGCTCACCGGAGCGGAATGGAGTCCG
>DATLVG010000085.1:0-16175 GCA_035577625.1 Candidatus Dormiibacterota bacterium | reverse complement strand
AATGATGGCCCTTCGCGAGCCAGCAGAAGGCAATCCACCCATCGTGAGTCCTCGGCCGGGGATGGCCGTGTCTCAGGACTTGGGGAATTCGCTGTTGGAGTTCGATACATTCGAGCAAGCAATTCCGTCGGCGGGCCCCTCGACAATCCTCGAGCTGGGCGCTGGCTATGGCCGCAACGCCTACACGATCCTGAGCTTGAGGCCTCAAGCTAAGTACGTCGTCGTTGATATCCCGCCCGCGCTTTGGGTGGCGGAGCGCTATCTCTCGGCCATCTTTCCCGACAAACGTATTTTCCGTTACAGAGACTTCGATCGATTCGATTCGATTGCGGACGAATACTCTAAGGCTCAAATCGTGTTCGTGCTGGCGAGCCAGCTGTCCTCGATTCCACCAGAGTCTGTGGATCTGATCATCAACATCTCATCGCTACATGAAATGAGAAGGGACCAGATCGACTTCTACTTCGAACAGTTCGGCCGCATTCTGAAACAGGGAGGCCACGCCTACATCAAGGAATGGAAAGTCGGAAAAGTGCTATTCGAAGGTATTACGCTGTCGGAAGCGGACTATCGTCCGCCGGCGGGATGGACGAAGGTTCTGAACCGCACAGCGCGGGTTCAAACGAAGTTTTTCGAATCGCTCTACAAGAAAGGCCAGGATGCCGGTCTGTGAGTGATTCATCCAACCAGCGACGATAGACTATTTCGCGGTTTTGGTGGACTTTCGCTCCCAAATCGTCGCTTGCCATTTAGGGCCCGCAGCAGTCTTTGGCATTAGCGGCCCGACCGGGTAATAGTTGGCGCGGAAATAGTCGCCCAACGGCACATCGAAATCCACACCGAAGACAGGTGTTTGGAAATCAGGATACGTGCGGTTCGACCACAAAAGATAGCGCACCGGCTTCCGCTCAATTTCCCGAATTGTATCGTCAACCATTTTGCCGGGTGCAAGGGCGCCCGGGCTGAACTGAAACACTCGCGTAGGGCAAATCGTCCCGGAGAAAAAATACAAACTCGTGTCCTCGGGAATCGACAAGACTTCCTCCCCTGTGGAAGCTTTGTCCTGCATAAATCGAATGGCCGTTTGATAACTTTCCACCAGGTTTCCGGGCACCCTAACGGTCCCGCGCGCCGTCACCAGCGGCGCGTAGGTCTTGGCGCGCTCCTCGATCCGCAAAATGGGGGCGGCCACAACCGCGATGCAAGCGCCGCAAATCGCAAGTTTGCCGAGCCAGAAGTACGAACGGCCCGGCTCCGGCTGCGGGATGAACTTCAGAAAGAGGGCGACAAAGCAAAGAACCACCGGCCCATTGTAATAAATGGAATAGCCAAGAACCGTCATGCTCATCAAGATGCGAAAAGCTAGAAGCGTCGCATACGTCAATGCCAAAGGCAGCGCCGCCGACCATCCGTCTGAACGATGGCGCCAGAAGTACGCCCAGGTGGCTAATGCGCCTAGACCCACGTACAAAACCATATCCTGCGGAAAAAAAAACGGTGACAGCCAGTCCTCGAATGGCATGGGCAGCGGCGAAACAAACATGACGCTTTTCGAACAATACAGGATCAACCCGAGGACTACCATCAAGCGAATAAGGATCGAGGCCCTGTCCGTTCGCTTCCACCACAAAAAGCAATAGCAAACCAGCGCGATTCCCAGGATCGGTACCCCCCGCCAAAAGGCGGCATATAACGCAGAGGGTGTCGGAGAAAATCCGTGGGTTTCCAGCCAAATCTTCCCGTACGTCCTCATGAAGTAAGACGACGGCCAGCTCACAATATTTTCCTTGGTGATGAACTCCACGCCACGAATGGAAATCATCCAGGCGATAACGCCGCCGCACAAGACCACTCCGGGGATCGCGGTGAGAATGTCTTTTGCCGCAGACGACCACGACCGTTGGGAATACCCGCGTAGCGCAATCAGCAGCGCCAAGGTTCCATAGCAAGCGGCTCCAAACTCAGGTTTGAACAGCAAGGCGAATGCTGCTGCCGTGCCGGCGCAAAACATCCACATCCAATGGGTCGACCGAACCGCTCTGGTTGCGAGCCACAGGAATGCACATCCGATCAGGCATCCATAGACAGAGCCGAAGGTATAAGGCAGCGGAAAGGAAAAATGTGACGGCTGAAAGGCCTCGATCACCACCACGGCCCCAGCTGTCCATCCCGCCAGTGGCGCCGACAATTCGATCCCAGTAAGAAAAAGAAAAAGCGCGCTACCCAGGGCGGAAAGCGATCCAGCCCAATAGAGCACAGTTAAATGAATACCGAAGATGCGGAACAGATATCCGTTCACATAAGCAGAGCCAGGCCCGTACATGAACCAGACATCACGATAGAGTTGCTTTCCTTGAGAAAGAATAGCTGGAATGTACATCTCGTGGCCCGAGTCGATCGACATGGTTCCCCAGGCAGCCCACGTCTTGTAGAAGTTTATTGCCCAGAGCAGGATGAGAGCTGCTAGAGCAGTCCAAGTCACAGCATTCCAGACGGCGAGCGAGTCACTGTGGTCGGATTGTTGCGTGATCGAATCAGCGCGGGGCATGACGCACAGGTCTCCTGAGTGCTAGGTTGTGAAAAAGATTAGCAAAAGATAAAGCTTATGCCGTCTGGCAAAAGAACTAGCGTCGCGTATGCATTATTGTCGAATCGTTTCGTCGCTAGCCTGCGAGACTGTTTCGGTGAGGCGAACCTTGCCGAGGCCGCCGAGGGCCTAGAATTCTCTCGATTGGTATTTGTCACGCTACCGAAAAGCACGTGCTAGGGCGAATTCCGGCGACGCGGCGAAATGATTCAACGGCAATCGATCCCTGGCTCCGACTCTGGTATCCGGCTCCCTTTGGGATCCCATACCGTTCTCCACCACTCTATGGTTTGTTTGATTCCGCTGGCCAGCTCGTAGTGCGGCGTCCAACCTACCTCTTTCGCCAGCTTTACCGTGTTTGCCCAAAGTCGAGTTGTATTTGCAGGCGACGGCTTCGCCCCAAGCCGGATTAATTGGGGCTGGCCAATCTGACGACCGATCTCGTTCAAGACTTCGCGAACCATAACCGGATTACCCGAGCCGATGTTAACCGCCTCCGTAACGTCGCACTCGAGCAGTTGGACGAAAGCCGACGCCACGTCTTCCACATGAAGTAAGTCCAGAAGCTGCAATCCGTCGGAGCACAACGCCTGCTCGCCGCGCAGTAGCGATCGCACGGCGTACGCCACTAATCTCGCTGGGTCTTCATGCGCTCCGTACAGGTGGAAGACACGTCCCCACGCGTAACTCAATCCGTTCCGCTGGCTAAAGGAATGAAGCTCTCTTTCCAGCGCGCGCTTCGAACGCCCATACAAAGTCGAAGGCGATAGCGGAGTCTTTTCCTCGTGGCACTCACCCGCGTTGTCGACATACTCGGCACAAGTACCGGCCGCGACCAACCGCTGCCCGCCTGCCTTTTCAAACGTGCGAAACAGATCGACGCTCGCCCGCACCCATTGCGTATTCTCCGGCGACTCCCAGAATTTTCCCGGCACCGCGTACCACGCAAGATGTAGGAGGTATTTAGGTTTTACTTGTGTGACGAGTTGCCCCCGACTTTCAGATTCCAGCAGATTGCAGTTGTGCCAGACAACGCTTGGTGAACTTTGGCCGACATCCTGGCGCGAAACGGCGTGAACTTCGTAGCCCTTCGCGAGCAACAAAGGCAAACACTGGCGTCCGATAAATCCGTTCGCGCCGGTCACTAGAACTCGTTTCATCGTGTGTAGTCGGGAAAGCTACGGTCTCGCTCGGAAAGAATCGGGTTGGCGATCGGCCAATCAATTGCAAACACAGGATCGTTCCATCGTACTCCACGTGAAGCATCGCTCCTGTAGTCTTGCGAAATCTGGTAGAAAATCTCGGTATTGTTCGTCAACGTTTGAAAGCCGTGCCCGATCCCTTCTGGAACATAAAGTAATTTGCGATTTTCGGCGCTTAATTCCACTCCAAACCACCTGCAATATGTCGGCGATCCGCGTCGCAGATCCACGAGAACGTCGTACATCGCACCCGCCGAGCATCGAACGACCTTCGCTTCGGCATGCGGTTCACTTTGATAGTGCATCCCCCGCAACGTTCCTTTGCGCGTGTTGAACGAAATACTGCACTGCGCGATCTTGGCCCCGAGGCCTCGTTCTTTAAACTCCTCCGCGCTCCAACTGCGTGCAAAAAATCCGCGCTCGTCGAAACTTGGTTCAAGTTCGATGACGTACGCGCCGCCAAGCGGAGTGGGTACGAACTTCATTCGATCACATCTACGCTCGGGATGGGCACGACGCAGCGGCTACCCGCCGCGCGTACATCCGCAAGCTGCTCGAGAATTTCGTCCCTCAAGTTCCAGGGAAGTAACAGCACGTAATCTGGTTTGGTCCGGCGCAATGTATCGGGATGAAGAATCGGAATATGCGTACCCGGCAGAAACAAGCCTTGTTTGTGCGGACTAATGTCCACCGTGTAATCGATGAAGTCTTTTCCGATTCCGCAGTAGTTCAGAAGTGTGTTTCCCTTTGCAGGCGCCCCGTATGCGGCAATCGATTTGCTTCGCCTCTTCGCATCAATCAAGAATTCCAGGAGTCCTCGCTTGGCTTCGCGAACCTTCTCTTCCAAATCCAGATACGTTTCCAAACGGTCCATGCCGGCTGCGCATTCCCGGTGTCGCATCTCGGTAAATCGCTCGCTCTGCATGGCTGGCTCGCCTGCGCTCGCGTGGTGAATGTACAAGCGCAGCGAACCCCCGTGCGTCGAAAGTTCATCGACATCGAAAACAGTAAGTCCAAACCTTCGAAACACCTGCTCAAGCGTAAGTAGCGAGAAATACGAGAAATGTTCGTGATAGATGGTATCGAACTGACACCCTTCCATCAGCCGCAAGAGATGCGGGACTTCAATCGTGATAGTTCCGCCAAACTTCAGCAGCAGTTTCAATCCGCCAACGAAATCATTTAGGTCGGGGACGTGTGCCAGAACATTGTTCGCAACGATAAGATCCGCTTGTTGTCCGCTGGCGCTAAGCTCCTGGGCAATCCGTGCACTAAAAAACTCCGTCAAGGTGGATATTCCCTTTTCCTGTGCGACCTTGGCGACGTTTCGCGCTGGCTCCAGTCC
Source organism: Candidatus Dormiibacterota bacterium (assembly GCA_035577625.1). Classification (GTDB taxonomy): domain Bacteria; phylum Acidobacteriota; class Terriglobia; order Acidiferrales; family UBA7541; genus Acidiferrum. Next base: position 11,041 of record DATLVG010000085.1, on the reverse strand, counting down.
GAGCACCGGAATTCCCCTAGCCTGGAAATATTGCAACAAATAGCCGTCGTTGCTCGCTATCTCAACAACCAGGCTTTCCGCGCCCAAAGTAAATCGTTCCGCCATCTCTTCCACATACCGTCGAGCGTGGTCCAGCCACGATACCGAGTACGACGAAAAGTAGGCGTAATTGCTAAAAATGTTTTCTGGCCGCTCGAACTGCTCTAGCTGCACTAACAAGCATCGCTCGCAGACGAACGCATGAAGCGGATAAAACGGCTCCATTCTTCCTAACTGTTCGCGTTCAAGGTAAGCATTGGAGAGCGGAGACATGCCCAAATCAACAAACGAGTGTTGCAGAGGAGTGGCGCAGAAACGGCACGGTGGGGCACTCATGTTCGCACGGTTTCGGGCACCCGAACCGCCCGTTGATACGACCGAAGCTGCTCCAACGTAATCTGCCGAAGATCCTCGCCATGCTGGTACGCTTTGAACCAACTCACAGTCGCCGCAAGCGCATTTTTCAGATCCCACGCCGGTTCCCACCCAAGCTCAGTCCGCGCTTTGCTGCAATCGAGTTTGAGATAGCGCGATTCGTGTGGCTGCGAACTCTCGTCGACACGCCACTTAACTTCTCTTCCCCATAGTTCCCGAAGAAGGCCAAGTACGTCTGTCACGCTCCACGTTTCCGTTTCGTCAGGACCAAAATTCCACGCCCCCGCAAAGCGTTCGGGCTCCTGCCAAACCTTCTCCGCAAGCGTCAAATATCCGCACAAAGGATCGATCACATGCTGCCAGGGCCGCACCGCACCCGGATTTCTGACCAGCAGCTCACGATTCTCGACAACGGCGCGTACGACATCCGGGATGATCCGATCCTCCGCCCAGTCGCCCCCGCCAATCAGGTTCCCAGCCCGCGCAGTCGCCACACCGACGCGCACGCTCTGCCCTTTCGCGGCAAAAAAAGATTTACGATACGCCGCCGTGACCATTTCAGCCGCCGCCTTGCTGCTCGAATAAGGATCATCGCCACCTAGCTTGTCGGTCTCTCGGTACGCCTTAAGCTCGGCCAAATTTTCGTAGCATTTGTCGGTGGTAATCACAACCACCGACCTCACCGAGGCCACATCTCGCAAGGCTTCCAGAACGTGCGCCGTCCCCATCACATTCGTCGCATACGTCGCAAGGGGATCGGCGTAAGAGCGGCGCACCAACGCTTGCGCGGCCATGTGAATCACAACTTCGGGCTCAATCTCTCGCACTAACCGTTGGAAACGCACAACATCGAGTATGTCCCCTTCGATCGACTCCATCCCGTTCGCAACTCGAGCCAACGCAAACAAGCTCGGTTCAGTCGGCGGCGGAAGCGAATATCCGGTCACCCTCGCCTGTAAACTCTGCAGCCACAACGCAAGCCAGCTTCCCTTGAATCCGGTGTGCCCGGTAACCAAGACTCTTTTTCCCCGCCAGAATTCCGGATTCATTTCCAGATCTTCCACGGCGCCGCGTTCGAATTCCACATCGATTCCAGCTGGTTCTTATCCCGCAAAGTATCCATCGGGTGCCAGAACCCCTCATGCCGGTAAGCCGAAAGCTGTCCAGCGCGCGCCAATCCCTCCAGCGGCTCGCGCTCCCACACTGTCTGGTCGCCGGCGATACAATCGATCACCTTCGGGGACAAAATAAAGAATCCTCCGTTAATCCAGGTCGTCCCTTGCGGTTTCTCTTCCACGTGCAGCACGCGGTTTTCGTCCGTAACCAACGCTCCGAAGCGACCCGGCGGCTGCACGGCCGTCACCGTAGCCAATCGCTTTTCCCGTTGGTGAAATTTCCATTGCGCGTCGAAGTCGATATCCGCAACGCCGTCGCCATAGGTCATGCAGAAGTCGCCGTCATCCAGATACTCTCGCACCCGCTTCAGCCGTCCGCCCGTCATCGTTTCGCTTCCTGTATCTACCAGGGTCACTTTCCACGATTCGGCATTGTTCTGGTGAACGTCCATCTTGTTCTTGGCGATATCGATCGTGATGTCCGACATGTGCAAAAAATAGTTCGCGAAATAGCTCTTTATGACGTACCCGCGGTACCCGCAGCAGATCACAAAGTCGTTCACTCCGCCCGCGGAGTAGATTTTCATGATGTGCCAGAGTATCGGCTTGCCCCCGATCTCGATCATGGGCTTCGGCCGCAAATAGCTTTCCTCACTGATTCGCGTCCCTTGCCCGCCGGCCAGGATAACCGCCTTCATGAACGCACCGTTGCGTCAAGGCAGCCGCTCGGCCTGACCACTGGGCGAGCAAATAGCGAGAAATCGAAGTTTTCCATATACGCCCAGATGCTGCTGAGGCTTTCGATAAAGGTTAACGTAGAGGCCGGTGTTCTTTGCTGAGCAGGCACAACATGGGTGCTCTAAAAAGTACGGTCACGCGAAGACTCCGCGGCGGAAACGGCAGTCGCCTCCATCAGCGCCCCACAACCACACAACCAACTGGCACAAGCCAGCAGCAGCGCTGGCAAGGTCAAAAGCACCCCCAGCACGACGGATAGAGCCACGCCCGGGCCGAAGCGATCAATCCCCATCAAAAACCGTGTCAGCGTATTGCTCCTACCCGTAATCCGATTCGAAGCGCTCTCGACCCACCCATACGGATCGTGTTCGATCGACGCAAACCCAATCCGGCTGACCTTCAATTCCGCTCTTTCGAACGTCGCGGCAAGTGTCTTTGGCGTGTAGTGAACCAGGTGGCGCGGTATGTCCAGATGCAACCACTTCGTCCCCGCAAATCGTGCCTGCCAGCTCCCGAAATTCGGCACGTTCACAACGACGCGTCCGCCGGGCGCCAGCCGCTTCGCGCACTCTCGTAGCAACTGCACCGGATCGCCGATATGTTCCAGCACGTGAAACATTAGGATGAGATCGAACCGCGCCTCCGCGGGCAGCTCTTCCACGGGCAACGTGGTAATTTCCATCCCAGGCGCCGGACGAACTCGAGCAACCACTTCTTCGTTGCGTTCGATGCCAACCGCCTTCCAACCGCGCTGCGAAAATGCCGCCAGCATCAACCCGGACCCGCATCCAATTTCCAGTACTGACCCTCCCTTCGATTTCCATGCCGCCCAACGCGACACCCTCATCCTGTAAAACGCCCCTAGGATTCGTGTCACAAGTGGCCCATAGGCGCGGTATCGCCGTGGATAGTAGCGGTCCATCGATGCCGGGCGTGGTGCGGTATACGTTGTGCCGCAACACGAGCATTCGACCACGCGAAAGCAATCGCCAGTTATGGGGTCGCATGCTTCCGGATAAACCACGTTGTGGGACTGCGTTCGGCACACAGGGCAAGCGTCTGCGGACCGCGACGCTCCCTCAATCACCGATGAGATCAGCGTATGGCTGGCCACTTTTGATGCCCACTGGCAGAGTATCGATCGTTCCGCCGCCGCTCGCCCGCTTCGGGCTGCAGAACGCTTTTCGCTTCATTAACAAAAGCATTCGGCCGCTGCAATCCGTTCTTATAAGTTCTCGCCACGTATAGTGCCGTAAACGCCGCCGTCCCTCCCACATACGCGGCAAACAGTACGAACGCACACACGGCGAACCACAGCGAGTGCGTGAGTGCATACCCGGCGCCCAGGCCCGACAACGCCAGCAGCCAAAAAGGTAAAATGAAAATCGGCAGCCGCAGAAACAACGTCGACGATGACAAAATCCCCGCGATCGCAAAAATTGCCATTCCGGTCAGGTTGTAGTGGGTTTCGCCTGCGATGCGCTTATGACGCTTGAACGGGATGGCGCATCGCTTGAATCCAACGCGGCCGATCGAGGCACGTAGAAAAGGGAAGGAAGAACTTTCTTGCAAGATCGCGTGGCGAACCTCTCTCGTGAAAAAAGAGAATTCAGCCATATCCAGAATGATCTCTTCATCGGCCACCGCCCGCAAAATACGGTAGAAAAGCTTCCGCGCGTTTTTCATCAAGCTGGATTCTTCGCGGTCGACACGCTCGCCGTATACGATGTCGTGTCCCTCTTCGTGTTTGGCCGCAAACTCCAGGATCATCTCCGGCGGATCTTCGCAATCCGCATCGATAAATGCGAATAAATCGCCAGTCGCGTACCGCAACCCACACTCCAGAGACGCGTGATAACCGACGTTCTTGCTCATCGTAATCAGATAGGTTGGCGGCCACTCTTCCCGGATTTTCAGAATTTCCTGCGCGGTCCGATCGGTCGATGCGTTGTCGAGGAACACCAAATCCACGAGGTACTGTTCCGACAGTTTGTCCAGAACGGGTCGCAGCCGCCTGAAAAATAAGGGAATGACAGCCTCTTCATTGCGGACGGGGCACAGAATGGTCAAATGTCGTGGGTCCATCGCGGTCTCTGGGTCGGAGTCTGCTCCGTCCGCTATTCCCACCGGAAGATAAAGAATGGATCAGATCGGTAGGATGGCGGATGAAATGGCACGCAAACTGCATTCTGCACGACGGATTCGTACGGGACAACCCGATTGCCAGTAGTAATGTCGCAAAGAGCAATCATAATCAGTTGTTTACGAAGATTTAGAAACAGTTAGGGGCGCGCACCAATTTGAGGTTACATCGCGCACCGGGAAGGCTTCAGCAATTTCACCGTGCCACCCTGTTTGGAGGCGAAAGCCCGCTACCACGAAGTCGAACCACTCGTTCCAAACTCAACTCGAGATAACTCTCTTTGCCGCCCGAAGCGCCGATGATATTGTGGCGGCGGATCAAACAACTTGAAGTGCGTGTGCGACGATCCAACCGTAAATCTTCGTGTCGGCGGCACCTGCATGAAATTCCAAAAAACGCTTATCGCTAGTCTTTGCATTCTGAGCATTGTAACCGTCCCGGCGTCGGCCCAACAATCTCAGGCCGGCGCCGCTTATCTCGACCAAAAATTGCCCGTCGAACAACGCGTCGACGATCTCATTTCTCGTATGACGCTTGAAGAAAAGGCTTCGCAGCTCGGCCACACGGCTGCATCGATTCCACGGCTCCATGTTCCGGAATACAACTGGTGGAACGAGGGCCTTCATGGCGTAGCCCGCGCCGGCGTCGCCACCGTTTTTCCGCAGGCGATCGGGATGGCCGCGACTTTCGATGAGCCGCTTTTGCACCAAGCCGCGGATATTATCAGCACGGAATTCCGCGCAAAGTATTACGCCACCTTGCATCCAGACGGCTCCACCGACTGGTATCGCGGCCTGACCGTCTGGTCTCCCAACATCAATATTTTTCGTGATCCTCGCTGGGGGCGCGGCCAGGAAACTTACGGCGAAGATCCATATCTGACTTCTCGCATGGGCGTTGCGTTCGTAACCGGTTTGCAAGGCAGCGATCCAAAGTATTTCAAAACGGTTGCCACCTCGAAACACTTCGCTGTTCACAGCGGCCCGGAATCCACGCGCCACACCGCCAACATCGAACCTTCGCGCCATGATGTCGAAGACACCTATCTCCCCGCCTTCCGCGCGACGGTTACTGAAGGTAAAGCCGAGTCCGTCATGTGCGCGTACAACTCCTTGGACGGCCAGCCCGCGTGCGCCAACACATTTCTCCTGGACCAGCGGTTGCGCAAAGACTGGGGCTTTAAAGGCTACGTCGTATCCGATTGTGGCGCCGTGAGCGACGTTTTCCGCGGGCACAAATTCGCCGCTACCCCCGAAGAAGGCGTCGCCGCCGTTTTCAAAGCCGGCATGGACCTCATTTGCGGCGACTATCGCAACAACATGCGCACGGAACGCGCTTCGATCGTCAATGCTGTTCACCAGGGATTGCTTCCTGAATCTGTCGTGGACATCGCCCTTCGCCGGCTCTTCACTGCGCGCTTTCGCCTCGGGATGTTCGATTCGCCGGCCTCCGTTCCTTATTCCAAAATCACACCGGCAGAAAACGACACCGACGCGCACAACCAAATCGCCCTCCGCATGGCTCGCGAGTCGCTGGTCCTTCTCAAAAATAAAGACGGAATTCTTCCCCTCAAAAATCCGGCCGCGACGATCGCCGTCATTGGCCCCAACGCCGACGACCTGGACGCGCTCGAGGGCAATTACAATGGCACCCCGTCTAAACCCGTCACTGTTCTCGCCGGCATCCGCCAGCGATTCTCGAAATCAAAAGTAATTTACGCACAGGGAACTGGTCTCGTCGGACCGGTCGCAAAACCAATTCCTTCTTCCGCACTCTGCACCGATGCTTCTTGTTCCGAACGCGGCTTGAAAGGCGACTACTTCGCAAATATGACGCTCGACGGTTCGCCGGTCGCTTCGCACACGGATGCGTCGGTCGATTTTGCATGGGGCGACACCGGCATCTCACCTCAACTCGTAAATCATTATTCGGTGCGTTGGACGGGCTTTCTCCTGCCGCCGGAAACTGGAGACTATCTGGTCGGCTTCACGGGTCAGGATGGCTGGCGCCTCTGGCTCGACGGAAATCTCGTTGCGGAGGACTGGAACATCCATCATCCGGCCACAACTCTCACAAAAAAAATCCAACTCGAAAAAGATCATCCGTACCCCATCAAAATCGAATACTTCCAGGACATGCGCAGCTCCGAAGCCCGCCTGATCTGGAGCCTTCCCGATGAGGAAGGCCGCCGCGCCGTCGAAGCCGCGCGCGCGGCAGATTTAGTCGTGATGGTTCTCGGGCTATCCGCGCGGATCGAAGGCGAAGAAATGAAAGTGAATGCCGAAGGCTTCTCCGGCGGCGACCGCACCAGTATTGACTTGCCCGCGCCGCAGGAACAGCTGCTTGAGCGAATCTGCGCCATTGGCAAACCGATGATTCTCGTATTAATGAATGGCAGTGCACTCGGAATCAATTGGGCGAATGCGAATCTGCCCGCAATTTTGGAAGCTTGGTACCCGGGCGGCCAAGGCGGCACCGCTGTGGCCGAAGCCATCGCAGGCGATTTCAGTCCCGCCGGTCGCTTGCCCACCACGTTCTTCAAATCTGTCGAGCAGCTTCCGCCGTTTGAAGATTATTCCATGGCCAAACGCACCTATCGCTATTTCGAAGGCGAGCCGCTCTATCCGTTCGGCTTCGGCCTCAGTTACACATCGTTCTCGTACGACAAGCCGCGCGTCGACAGCTCGCAGCTATCGCCAAAAAACTCCGTGACCGTATCTGTAGAGGTAAGGAACACTGGACCTGTGGCAGGCGACGAAGTCGTCGAACTCTACCTGACCCATGCCGGCATTCCCGGTGCACCGCTGCGCGCACTGAAAGGCTTTCAACGGCTCCACTTCACACCCGGAGAGCAAAAAACGGTTAGCTTCGTACTCCGCGACCGCGATCTAAGCATCGTCGATCAATCCGGAGCTCATCGAATCATCCCCGGGAAAGTGAAGGTGTGGATCGGAGGCGGCCAGCCTGTTGCAACGACTGGCGCGCCAAGACCCAGCGGCGCCAGCGTGGAATTCAATCTGGTGAAGGAAATCAGTCTGCCGAACTAGTTCGCGCTAGTGTTCTTCGGCCGGCTTTTTGTGCAGGACCTTTTTCCGAATGTCCGGCCAGAACTCTTTCAATTCGTTCGACAATCCGTCCCACATGATCAACATTCCGAGGGTTTGAAAATTTCGCCCGACAGTCCTGTCCTCTCGGGCGTGATAGAAGTTCGAAAGGCCCGCCGCCATCGCGTTTCCTGCGGTTTCCGAAACGTTGAACCGGTCGCCGCCCTGATCCATACGGGTAACGAACAGCCGCTGGATCGGATACCACAGTCGCTTTGACGTCTTTCCTTCCGCGAGCCGGTAATAGCGCGGATCTTCTTTCAGCATGCTCGGGAAGATTGCCGTCGTCATGTACGTTCCGATGGAGTTGTCGGCAAACGTCGCCCCGAAGCGTTTTCCGTATGCGCCCCAACCCTGTCCCCACGATTGTGGAGAATTCTTGGCCTGGTCAATTCCCGCCAATGCTGCGTTAAACGGAAACGCAAAATAGTCGGTTACTTGCGCCGTTGCCAGACGGTATTTCTGGCCGGCGGTCATAGGCGGCAGGGTCTTGCTCTGCCCTACCGTGCCGTAATTCGGCATCACTTCAAAAATTCGCTCGTTGACGGTCCCCGTCTCTCGCTCGATGTTGGTCTTGGGCTTCGGCTCGTCGGGCTTTTGCGGTTCTTGTGTCGTCGCGGGTTTTTCAGTTGCGGGCGGCTGGCTATCCGGCGCTGCCGCCGGCTGTTGCGCCAATGCGCACACGGACAGTCCGCACAGAAGGGGAATAATGCTCAAAAATCGGATTCCCGAAGCGCTTCGGTTCATACTCGTGCCGTCTTTCGAGACAACACGTTTCCCGCGTAAATAGGTATCATTGGGTCTGTGATCTTCCTTAAGATTTATTCTTCCCGCCGCGCCGTTAACGCGCACCGCAGATAATCAGCCGCGGGTCGTTCACATTTATTTGCCAGTCTTTCCAGTATAGCGTGCAGGGCTTTTTGCCACGCCCGAATTAAAGTGAGATGCTGCCACACCAGCAAGGGTGGCCGACTCTGGCGCACACCAGGGTTCGGCGCAGACCGCTCTCTACGTTGAGTTTAAGCTCTAGCGCTTCTTGCGAGGTTTAGCCGTGGCTTCTTTTTGGCCGTAGTAGGCGTTCGTACCGTGTTTCCGGAGGAAATGTTTGTCGAGCAGCACTGCGTCAAGAGGTTTCACGCTGGGATTCAATGCCACGGTCGCCAGCGCCATTTGCGCCACCTCTTCCAGCATCCAGGCATTGTGCGCCGCTTCCGCCGCCGACGCACCCCAGCAAAATGGCGCGTGGCCCGCTACCAGCACCGCCGGCATCATCATAGGATCGATATCTCGCATCCGCCGGACAATGACCAACCCTGTGTTGAGCTCGTAGTCGTTCTGAATCTCTGCGACCGTCAAGTTATCCGTCACAGGAACCGCCCCTCGAAAGTAGTCCGCGTGGGTCGTTCCTAAGCAGGGAATTTCGCGCCCGGCCTGCGCCCAAATCGTTGCGGACCTTGAATGCGTGTGCGCAATCCCGCCAATCTTGATAAATCTCTTGTACAAAATTGCATGCGTGGCCAAATCCGACGACGGCCGTAACGAACCTTCCACTACGTTTCCGTCCATATCGGTCACAACCAAATCCTTCGCTCGCAGCTTCGCGTACGCCACGCCGCTGGGCTTAATCACGATGAGCCCTTTTTCTCGCGCCACGCCGCTCGCGTTCCCAAACGTATCCGCGGCCAATCCCCGTCGGGCTAATTCCAGATTCGCCTCGAGCACCTCTTCACGCAACACTGCCAGCATCATTGTGGACCCCAAACATTCGCCGCAATTCGCCGCAACTCTGGCAGTACGTCTCCCATTGCCGCGGCCGGCGCGTTCCTCTGTCCCATCGAGAAATAAAGTTTGCGGTACAGCGCAAACAATTCGGCATAGACGGCCGCGCTGGCCGGATTCGGTTCGAATACCGTGAACTTCCGGCACAGCGCATCTTGCGCTTTTTCAATAGAGGGAAAAGCACCCGCAGCCATAAACGCAAAAATCGCCGACCCTAGACTTGTCACGTCGCCTTCCGGCACCAGGACCGGCTTATTCAAAATATCGGCGTACATCTGATTCAGTTTCCGGTTTTTCTGCGGAATCCCGCCACCATTGATCACCCGCCGGATAGTCATTCCGTGCTTTTCCATTCGCTCCAATATCACGCGCGTATGAAATCCAGTGCCTTCGATTGCCGAAAACAATTCGTCTTCCGGGCCGTGCGTCAGCTTCCAGCCGAGCGTCACACCGCCCAGCTCCGAATTCACCAAGACCGTCCGGTCGCCATTGTCCCACGTCATCCGCAACAACCCGGTCTGCCCCGCCCGATAATTCTCGATCCTCTTCGAGAGCTCTCCAAGAGAATTTCCCGCACGTCGCGCAATCGCCTCAAAAATATCTCCCGTCGCCGAGAGCCCCGCCTCAATTCCCGTATATTTCGGATGCACCGACCCAAGAACAACGCCGCAAACTCCCGGCACTAGCTCCGTCGAATCTGAAATCCCAACGATGCACGTCGAAGTTCCGATCACGTTCACTAAATCATGCAGTCGCGCTCCAGCCCCAAGTGTGTCCCAGTGCGCGTCAAATGCTCCCACCGGAATCGGCAATCCTGCGCGCAAGCCAAGTTTTCCAGCCCATTCCGGACTCAATTCTCCTGCAATGTGGTCCGAAGTTTCGTAACGCCCGGGCATCTTCTCCGCGATTCCATCGAGTAATGGATCCACTGCGCGCAGGAATTCGTTATCTGGAAATCCTCCCCACAGCCGGTTCCACATCCACTTGTGGCCCATCGCGCAAACACTTCGTGGGATTTTCTCGACCGCCGTAATTCCCGCCAGCGTTGCCGCCACCATGTCGCAATGTTCCAGCGCCGTCGCAAACTCGCGCCGCTTCTCCGGATTATTCCGCAGCCAGTGCAGCAGCTTCGCAAATCCCCATTCCGACGAATACACGCCGCCGCACCAATCGATCGCCTTCACCCCGCGGTCGCGCGCCGTTTCTGTAATCAGTGCCGCTTCGCGCCAAGCTCTGTGATCGCACCACAAGTAATAATCATCTAGCGGTTCAAGCCCTTTTCCGACCGGCACAACGCTCGATCCTGTCGTATCAAGCGCGATGGCGGCAACGCGCTCACCCTTCACACCAACCGCAGCCAGCGCCTTCCGCGTCGCCAGCACCAACGCATCCATATGATCCGCGTGCCGCTGCGTCGCAAAATCCGGGTCTTCTTTCTTCCGATGCAGCGGATACTCGGCCGTGCCAGCGCCAATCGGCCCGCGCTCGCTATCCACCAGCGACACCCGCACGCTCAGCGTCCCAAAATCGACTCCTGCAACGACTGTGCTCATGCTTTGTGCCAGTGAACGTCCCAGCCGAAATATCGAGTCGCCGCTTCGTGCACTGCGCCGGCAACCGTCGAAAAATTTGCTGCCACGTGATGTTCGAACCCATTCTCGCAAATGTATCGCAGCAATCTCTGCAGTTGCGGAATTCTCACCACTCCCGCGCCGCCAAACGTTTCCAAAGAATCGTTCGTAAACTCG
>DATLVG010000084.1:0-44916 GCA_035577625.1 Candidatus Dormiibacterota bacterium | reverse complement strand
GAATTGAGCCTTCATCCGCGGTTACTTTGAGCGTCAGGCCGTCGCGCGTGTTGAGCACGCCACTACGGTCGACGGTGGCACGTTGCGTCGCCGGGACTGCGGCACGCGGTGAAACAAGCGACGAAACGGCGAACACAAATGCCGCGTATCGAGTGAATCTGCCAAGCCGTTTGGCGAAGTGCGACCCTGCCCCATTTTTAGTTTGTTGAATCATTTCACTTTCGAAACTTTCCGTGACGCGCAATCAGCGTTCTTCGGGCTATTGCACTTCCTGCAGGGCGATTTGGCGAAGCGCAGCGGCGCTGCGCAACCGGACGTACCGGTTCGAATCATGCTGGCGCAATTCGTCCAACGCGCGCAGGATGCGCTGTTCTGTTTCCCTGCCATTCGGTGGCAAAGCCGGAGGAGCGACGCCGGGGCCGAAATCACTTGGCGCTTCGGGTAGCGCCTCAGGCGCTTCATCCGCGGATTCCAACGCGCGCACCAACAGGTTCACCGCTTCCACACGAACGCCGGGATTCGGATCGCGCTGCAGCGTCACAAGCAAAGTATCCCGCACCGCCGGCAAAGCAACCATGTCGCGCAGCGCGTCAAGCGCTTTCAACCTAACCGCCGGATTCTGATCCCTCCGCGCAGCAGCGAGCAAAGCCGCACGAGTTTGCTCATCCGAAGCTGCCGCCCGCAACGCTTCCACGCAATCAAGCCGCACGCCTGCGTCAAACCGATCGCCATTTGCGACAACAAACGTCAGCACGCGGCGCACGTCGACGTCGTCTTCATCGCTCGAAAGCGTCATCGGCTGCTCGGCCTGCAGTTGCAACTGAATTTTTCCCGTAGAGTGGGAGAAATTCACGTTCGAGACTTCCATCGTTTGCAATTTGTCGTCGGGAATTTTCGAAGCGGCGAGAACATTGACGGGAGCACCGGGAGCGACGCTGCTGCTGAACGGCAACCACTGAATTGCCTGCGTGCCGACAATCGCGCCGACTAGCATCAACGCGGCAGCGCTCCAGCCTGGACGCAACGCCATCCATTGGCGAACCCAGGAAAATGGTCGCCAGCCTTGTTCAACTTTAGGCGCCGAAAGTTCATCAAGCGATTCAGAAAGTTCGCTACGGCACTGCGAGAGCAATACATTTGCGGTATCAAACTGGTCAGCGGCTTGCGGGATGCGCTCGATCGCGTCGTGCAACGCGTCTTCTTGCGCAAACTGTGCGCTGCATTCGCTGCAATTCGCAAGGTGCGCAACAATTTGCTCGCGCTCTTCGACGCTAACTTCGTCGCAAGTATAGAACACCAGGAGTGGCGCTACGTCATCACAGCGCAAGATTTTACGTTCGCCGCTCATCGGAGCTCCGCCAATTCGTTGCGCAATTTGCGCGTTGCGCGAAAAAGTGAATTTTTCACAGTCTCTTCCGTGGTGCCGAGTGCGTCGCCAATCGCGCGCAGCTTCAAGCCCTGATAGTGCTTCATTTCGAATACGACACGTTCGCGCGGTGAGAGCCGCTCCATCGCGCGCGCGATCCTCGCCTGAATTTCCTTACCCATCAACGTCCGTTCCGGATCCAGTGTGGGCCGATGTTCTTTCTGGAAATCAAAAAAATCTCGCGGACCTTCTTCCATACGATTCGGATGAATCTCCGGCGCCTGATCTTCCGGCCGCGCCTGCCGCCGTCGCAGATGGTCCAGGCAAACGTTCGTTACGATGCGGTAGAGCCAGGTATAAAAGCTGCATTCGAAGCGAAAACGATGGAGGTTGCGGTATACCTTGAGGAAAGCTTCCTGGTAAACGTCGCGCGCATCTTCGGGCCGCTTCATCAGGTTCAGCGCCAGCCGCAGCACGTCCCGGTCGTACTTGCGTACCAATTCCTCAAAAGCGGTGCGACTGCCCGCCTGGGCCTCGGAAACCAGGGCCCTCTCGTCGAGGTTGGGCAATGAGGTCACCGTTGCGAGAGCGGCGCTGGAGCCGCCCGTCCGGCCTGAGCTATCAGCCAAAGCAAAGACCCATCTGGAAAGTGGCATATTCGCTTTCTATTCGCGCCGGCCGTTCCTGTACGTTGAACAGGAACACTTTACCGCAACTCCACCCCTGCGGCCACAAGCGGACCACCGCGACCTCACCCGTTTTGGACGCACTACGAACCTTGCGGTGAGCAGCCACCTTCGCTCTATACAACGAACTCAAAGGTGTTTTTGTTTCGGATTGTGGAAAAACAAACCAGGTTGCCTCGTTCAGGCGTGCGTTTCCGGTGACGCCATCCGCCATTTGACCACCGGACACGCCAGCACAACCGCCAGAATCGCCAAAACGGCGTACCCACTAGCGCGGTAGAACGAATTTGTCTGTTGGAGCAGCGCCGATGCCGAAGAAACCATGGCCGTGCCGAAGATCACCAAAAACACGCCCAGCAAGTTCATTCGCACGATCCAACGGACTCCGAAAACAACAACCGCGAGAAATATGCATCGGAAGGCATATTGCTGGACGAAGTCGCCCGCGTTTCCCCAGTCGCGAACTAGCGTCGCGGCGCCGATGAAGAACATGGGAATACGGAGGGCCAGTGGTTTGACGTACGCTGCGATAAATCCGCCAATCGCTGCGAGCAGCGCGCTGTAAAAAAGTGCGTGGGAAATAGCAGCGCCAACGATCGCGGCCGCGGGCAATTTTGCACTCAGGTCAGGAGAAAACGCCGTCGACGCAAACCGGTGCGCCGCCGGATAGTGTCCGCTGACCCAGCCGAGCGTGCTTTGCACGCCGGCAAGTGCCAGCACGCCACCAATTCCGATGAGGACCGCGTCTCGATAATAATTCCCTGGCATGCGGAGCCAACTCGGCAGGAGTTCTTCTCCGAATGCCTTGCGGCAATAAAACCAGGCGAGACCAAAAACCAGGATCAGTGCGCCCAACGAAAACGCCCCGCCGAGCAGGAAACTGATCGCAGTGATCAGGTACCACATCTTCAGCGGGATAGCCGTTTGATATTGTTGAAAAATCGCCGCGATGCGATCGCCAAACGCAATCGTGAGCGCGAATCCCGCGAGCGACCACACTGCCCATCCCGAAATCCGCTTCCAGGGAATTGAACGCGCGTCATCGCCGCGGAAATGCATGATGTAAACGATGAACATGGTCATGCCCAGCCCGACAAACGCCAGAATGGTTCCCACAAGATAAAGCGTCCGCGAAAGCCCCTGCTCCTCCTGTTTGCGCGACCATTCCTCCGGAATTTTCACGTACGAACGGTAGTCGGTCACTTCGTCGCCCAGCACTTTCAACTCGATACGCGCAAAAGCATTGCCGCCCTCGCTCAAGCCCCGGTCGAGCGGTGTCGATTGTTGCCAGGTCAATGTGTGATCGATTCGTTTGGGGCGCTTCTCCGATTTCGGCTCCACCAGCGACCACCCGCTCAGGTCTACCTTCTTTTCTTCCTTCAAATATTTTTCCGCAAGCGCAACGGCCGCTTCTTTGGTCAACGATGCACAGGCGGCGTTTTCCGCGATCGTGTGATGCACGGAATGCAGCAAGCCGTCCGGTTTCAGCACGACAAAATATTCCTCGGGGTCGCCGTCTTTGAAATACCGCGTTCCCCAAAGTCCAATCGGAATTTGGCTCGCGTAGAGCTTGTTTACGCCCGCCACGCCGATGCGCTCGCGCAAAAATTCATTCGCGGCCGAATCGCTGTTGTCGAGAAACAGCGTCGTTTTTTTGTAAGACAAAGAATCGACGCTGCGCTTGTGCAGGACGTCATCGCTCAGCGTTGCGGCCTGCCGTGCATTCACACCCAGCTTTAAATAATCGCCTATGCGTTCTTGCTTCAGCTTTACCGCGGCCAGTGCCCCGAAAATGACGCAAATTGCCAGCACTCCGATTGCCGCGGAACTGAGCGGTTGATAGCGGGAAGTGACAAGCGCTTGTGACTTGTCTTCCTCCACGGTTTCAAACGTCAGTAGCGGAACAGGTTCCGCTGCGTTTTGCAAATCCTCAACCGGTTCGAATTCGCCGCGCTTCAAATAGGACGCCAGCGAAAAAAGCAACGGGGCCGCCGCCGCGAGCCCGACCACCACTCCTGACACTTTGAAATAAGTGTTGTCCGAACGCACCAGGAACAGCCCGACGAGCGACGCGTCCACCGTGTAGTGCCAGATCAATGTGGAAAGGATGCCGTAGCGAAGCATCACAATCCCGGCCACTATGCCGATCAAACCGACTTCGACGCCGCGAATATACGCAGGCTCTTGCGGATAGTTGCTATGCAGAAAGCCCCAAAGAAATGCCGGAACGATGATGGCGATCCACCGCGACCGGGTGATGCGCATGAAAAAGGGAATCGCGAACAGTCGGAACGTAAACTCTTCGTTCATCGACGCGAGCAGCCCAATGGCGACGCCGGATATCCACGGAAAGGCCGTATTCACTGCGTCCGAGTAATTAACCTCTTGCGGCGCCCATGCCCCAAAGTGCGTTGCGACCGTATAAAACACGACTACCAAGCCGATGTGCGCGGCGGCAAGCGAAATTCCGACAACCGCCGACGAGAAAAATTCTTTCGAACGAATACCTCGCCGCGTCAGGAGCTTCGAAAAACGAAGGTTGTTAGGCTGAGATTGGCGGTAAAGCGGTTCGCCGGCGGGTAGCACTAGCGAAATCGTCAGAGCGGTGACGACCGCAATTCCCAGTGCGCGCAGCACCTGCATCAATAGGAACCCGGCGTATGCCTCTTTCGTGTCGTAGTTCGATCCCCACAACGGCCAATCATTCAGCCCCTGCAGAAAAAGGCTTGCTGCTGCGATCGATCCCAGCTTCAGGGCCAGCGCCCATTTTGTCTGGCCGCTTTTCGTAAAGAGAAGGGCCAACCATACGGCGACGGCTAGAAGCCCGATGTACGGCACGGTGAAGACCAGCGCGAGCGTGTTGTTGCCCGAACGCAACCGTTCGTAGCCCCGTTGCCAGGTTTCGGGCACCAGCAAGAATTCCGACGCGCCACTTGGCTTGTCGCCCGTGATATGGATTTTGTCGCGGTATGGCGCGTCCTTCACCTTGAGCGCCTTATTTTCCCAGGTGAAGTCCCAATCAAGCCTGCTTGGTTTTTTCTGAGAATTCGCTTCTTCCGGCAAGAATGTCCAGTCACTCGCTTGTTTGCCAAGTTTTGCGGTGAGGAATTCTTGCGCAAGGGTTTGCGCCGCGCTGCGCTCCAATGTTGTGCCCGGCCGCCCTTCCGGGACAACGTGCTTGTAACCCACAATCTGTCCGTTCGGGCTGACGCGGACTTCGTACTCTTCTTCTTCGAGCGGCTTGTAGAAACGAACGTTCCAATACCACAAATTTATTTTTGACGAAGCAAGCTGGTTCGCCTGCTGCAGGCCCAGTTCGCGTTCGAGATAAACTTTTTCGTTTTCCTCGACGCTGAATTCAATTGCGGAGCGGTATCCATCCAGATTTTCGCCAAGCCCGGCGGCAAAAGCTTGAGCGAGCGTCAGCGCCTGAGGACGGGTTACCTTGAAATCGACGGAAGCTTCCGGAAAGGCCTGGAAAAAATAACGGTGCGCGAAGAAGACGCCAACAATTCCGGCAAGCACCCAAAGCAAAAGCGCGCGCTTTTCCGAACCCATCAATTTGGTGCTGGACACAGACTCCTCCCCGGATGCAGACCTGCGGAGCCTGTACTGTAGTAATACGCAGGCCAGGGGCGCAAGTTATCTCCAATCCGGCTCATCGTGTTCGGTAATGGTATAAAAGACGCTTATGGCAACCGGTCTTCAATCTCCCGTGCAGATGATCAAGGGCGTTGGCCCGCAGCGCGCCGAGCTGCTCGCCAAGCGCGGCATCCTCACTCTGGAAGATTTGCTCGGGTATCTGCCGTTTCGCTATGAAGACCGCATCAAGTTTTCGCAAATTAAAGACGTTCGGCCTAACGCGGTTTACACCTTGCGCGTGACGGTGGCCAGCGGACAGGCTGTCCGCACCATGCGCGGTCGCGACGCGATCTATCACCTGCTTGTTCAGGACGAAACCGGTTCCTTGGCTTGCAAATTTTTCCACGGTGGCTACCTCGAAGGGCGCTTGAAGCCCGGCCAGCAGCTAATTCTTCACGGCAAAGCCGAGGTGGATAAGCAGCGACCCGCGCGAATCGAGATGGTCAATCCGCAGATGGAATTGATCAGCGGCGAAGGCCTCGATTCGACCGAAGTTGGGAGAATCGTTCCGATCTACGAGGCGGTCGGAACGTTTGGCTCGCGCGCGATTCGCCGGGCGATTTACGGCGCATTGCAACATTTGGACCCGCGCATGCCGGACGTGCTGCCCTCGGCGCTGCGGTCGAAGCTTCAATTCCCCACGCACCGGGAAGCCGTGATTCAAACGCACTTTCCTCCAGCGGAAGAATCGATTGATGCGCTGAATCAGTTCCGCTCGACTGCCCAGCGGCGGCTGATCTTTGAAGAACTGTTTTTGTACCAGCTGAGTCTCGCCTTGGATCGCCGCGCAACGCGGAAGGAAAATGCGATTGCCTTTCGTGTTCGGGAAGACAACGTTCGCGAAGCGTTGAAACGCATCCTGCCTTTTAAACCGACTGCAGCGCAGAAACGCGTGCTGGCTGAAATTGCCGCGGATCTAGAGAAGAGCGCGCCCATGAATCGTTTGCTCCAGGGCGACGTCGGCAGCGGCAAGACAATTGTCGCGCTGCAGGCTTCTGTGATTACCATTGAAAATGGAAGCCAGGCCGCATTGATGGCTCCAACAGAAATTTTGGCGGTGCAGCACTTTTTGTCCGCGCGGCGCATTCTGGAAAAAGCCGGCTACAAAGTCGAATTGCTGATTAGCGGAATGAAGTTTGCGGAAAAGTCCGCGGCGCTCGAAAGAATCGCGAGCGGAGAAGCGCAACTTGCGATCGGCACCCACGCGCTAATCGAGGATAATGTCGTTTTCAGGCGGCTGGGATTTGTCGCGATTGACGAGCAACACCGGTTCGGCGTGTTGCAGCGCAAGCGCCTGATGGACAAAGCAGCGTCGCACGGTCATGCGCCACACGTCCTCGTCCTCACCGCCACGCCCATCCCGCGCACGCTTTCGCTTACGCTTTACGGCGATCTCGACGTTTCTGTGATTGATGAATTGCCTCCTGGTCGCACGCCAATCGTGACGCGCATGACCAGCGAGCCGCACCTGCCGGGCATCTGGGAATCGCTGCGAAGGGAAGTTGCGACGGGCCATCAGGCGTACGTCGTCTATCCCGTCATCGAGGAATCGAAGCTGGAATTGAAAGCGGCGATGGACGAGTTCGCGCGGCTTTCAAAACAAGTCTTTCCGAAATTGAAATTGGGACTCCTGCACGGAAGGCTTTCCAGCGAAGAAAAAGAATCGGTCATGCAGAGCTTTCGCAAAAATGAAACGCAAATTCTGGTTGCCACAACCGTCGTCGAAGTCGGAGTCGACGTTCCAAACGCGACGGTGATGGTAATTGAACACGCCGAACGGTTCGGTTTGTCGCAGTTGCATCAGTTGCGCGGCAGAATCGGGCGCGGCGCGGACAAGTCTCACTGCATTCTGGTCGCCCCCGTGCGTATGAATGAAAATGCCCGCGCGCGGCTCGAGACCATGGTGCGCACTTCGAACGGATTTGAAATCGCGGAAACCGACTTGCTCCTCCGTGGACCGGGAGAATTTTTCGGGACGCGCCAATCCGGCGATTTAGGATTTCACGTTGCGAATCCATTGCGCGACCGCGAAATTCTGGAAATGGCGCGCAAAGAAGCGTTCGCGCTCGCAGACAATGCCGCAAGCAACGCGGAGCTAAAACAAATCCTGCAAGCTCTTCCGCCGCACTGGCAGCGCCGCTATCATCTGGCGCGTATCGCCTGAACCATGCGAATCATCGCTGGAACATTTCGCAGCCGCATTCTGAAGAGCCTGAAAGGTCAGACGCTTCGGCCAACGAGCGATTGGCTTCGCGAAACCCTCTTCAACGTTTTGGGACCGGCTGTAGACGGATCGCATTTTCTCGATTTGTATTCCGGCACCGGGGCGGTCGGCATCGAAGCCCTCAGTCGTGGCGCAGTCGAAGCCGTGTTCGTGGAAAACCACGCGGCAACCGTAAAGCTCATCCGACAAAATCTCGCGCTGCTCAAGATCGAATCCGGCGTGCAGGTGATTTCTGCCACTGCCTCACAAGCCCTCGCCAAACTTTCGAGTCGTGCCCGCCCGCCGTTCGATTTTATTTTCCTCGATCCACCGTATGCCGCCGAGCACGAATATGAACTCACGTTGGATTTCCTGGCGGCCTCGTCGCTGATCTCCACCGATTCGATCGTCATTGCTGAGCATCGAAAGCAGTTCGCACTCGCCGAAACAGCCGGCTCACTGCAACGTTACCGCGTGTTGAAGCAAGGTGATGCTGCGCTGAGCTTCTATCGCCTGAATCCAACCGAAAAATAATTCTTCGCGGTGCGGGAAACCTGCCGTAGGCGTCCGTCATCTATATAGGCTTGCGGTGGTGGGCGATTCGGCCTGCCGCGATATAATCAAAGTTTCATGTCTACGGTCCAGACCAGCAATGCGTTTGACCTCTTGGGACAGGGCGATGCCGCTCCGGCATCGGTGCATCTGCCCGGCGCGGTCGAACCACGCTTCGAAATCGGCTGGGGCGCATTTCGCCAGAGTTTTTCAAGCAGTTTGTCCGGTGCTTTCGAACGTTCCGTGGAATCGCGAAAATTTCTCACCGCCAGCTTTTTCAAGGACGCGTGGGTCGAGAAGCGATTCCCCCGCCGTGCCGTTGTGGCAGCGGCGCTATGGCATCTCGTTTTTATCGTGTTGCCAAAGCCGGATCTTTCCGGGCCGCAGCATTTCCCGCAATTCGATAACACGGTTCTTACCTGGTCGGGTCCGATCGACGATTTGCCGCTGCTTGAGGTACGCGGACACAAACCAAAGCCAACGCCAGGCAACGAGCCCGAAAAACCGCCGCCGCCGGCTGGCGCCGATGCGTTTCATCCACGTCAAAGAATTTTTACTGATCCTGCTCGTCCGAATCACCCCCGGCAAACGCTGATCAATCCTCAAGCGCCGCCCGAGGCGCCCAAGCTTTTGCCGGTGCTGCCGAACATTGTCGAAATTGCGCCGAGCACCATGCCCGCACGGCCGAAAATTGAAATTAGCGACAAAGTGTTGAAGAGTTTGCGGCCACACGAACGCCGCGCGAAATCGATCGACGTGAATGCACCTGCACCGGACGTCCAGAATAGCCAAGTGCGCCCCGCGGACTTCTCCATTGCCGCGACGCAAAGCGTGCCTGCTCGTCCGAAGCTGGAAATTAATGCAGGTGCAGTGCCGCGCCTCGCGACTCGCAATCAAACCGGCGAGGTCGCGGCGGCGCCGGAGATGGCTGCCGCGCAAGCCGCTTCGAATGGCGCGCCATCAACCCTGATTGCGCTCTCGGCAACTCCAGGGCCGGCTGTGCCCGTCGCGCCGCCGGAGGGAAATTTGGCCGCGCGCATCGCGATTAGCCCAGAAGGAAGACAACACGGCACACCCGGCGGCGCAGCGAACGGAAATGTTACTTCGAACGGCGGCGCCGGATCGGGAAAAAATGATATCGGCGTAAGCATCAGCGGCGGAAATCCGAAGAGTACGGTCTCGGGCCTTGGCGGTTCGAAACCCAAACTCGATCTTTCTGTCGCGAAACCGAACGCGTCCGGTGCGAATGGTGATGCGCCATCGGATCCACCTCCGGTTCGAACCGCGCCTCCGAATTTTGCCGACCTCGCGCCCGGCGCAAAACCCGAAGCGATCTTTGCTTCGAAGCGCGTTTACACGGTGCATGTAAACATGCCGAATTTGAGCAGCGCGACCGGAAGCTGGATTTTGAATTTTTCAGAACTGCAAAACGATGGCCGCCGTGTTGCAGATGAAGTCTCGTCGCCGCAACCTTTGCGGAAAGTGGATCCGAAATATCCGCCGACGCTGATTGCGGAGCATGTGGAGGGCGAAGTCGTTTTGTATGCGGTGATCCGCAAAGACGGATCGGTGGACAGCATTCAGTTGGTGAAGGGAATCGACGAACAGCTTGACGCGAATGCGATGCACGCGCTCGCACAATGGAAGTTTCAGCCGGCCGAAAAACACGGCCAAACGATCGACTTGGAAGCGATCGTGCACATTCCGTTTCGCGCGCCTGCCCGGCAGTAGCGCGCTCAACAAACTATACGTCGCACAGGTCCACGGCTTCGCGCAGCGACGTGAGCGGGTCGCGCGTGGGTACGAATTCGTGCGCGACGTATCCCGAATAATTTGTCGACGCAATGCCGCGCATAACGGCATCCCAGTGAACTTCCTGCGTATTGTCGAGTTCATGACGTCCGGGAACTCCACCGGTGTGGAAGTGGCCGAGCCACTTGATGTTGTCCTGAATGGTACGGATCAAATCGCCTTCCATGATTTGCATGTGGTAGATGTCGTAGAGAAGTTTGACGCGCGGCGAGTTCACTTCCTGCACGACGCGCACGCCCCAGGCAGTGTGATCGCACATGTAATCGTGGTGATCGACTTTGCTGTTGAGAAGTTCGAGACAGATGGTCACGCCATTGTCCTCGGCGATTTTCTTCACTTTGTTGAGACCGATGACGGCGTTCTTCGCGCCTTCGTCGTCGGACATGCCCATGCGATTCCCGGAAAAGGTGATGACGTTCGGCACACCCATTTTTGCGGCGATGGGAATATTTTTGCGAAACGCTTCTTCGATTTTTGCGTGATTTTCCACGCGGTTCATGGCGTGCGGAATGTCGCCGCCGCCGGCGTAGCCCATGCTGCAGATTATTCCATAGCGATGCGGGACGTCCCATTCCTCGACGCCCAAAAGGTCGACGGCCTTGAGTCCCATTTCCGCGCTCCGCTTGCAGAGTTCATCGAGCTCGATCTTTTGGTAGCACCAGCGCGAAACGGATTGCTTGATGCGTCCTTTGCGCGGCGTAACTTTCAGATCGTCGGGAGAAGAGGTGGTCATGGCAGATGCTAAAGACGGAACGGAAGCAGCGGCCGCTCCGGTGATAGCCGATTTGAGAATGGTACGGCGAGAAAGTGTGGTCATAGCAGCAGGGAGTCTAGCAGGGAAGCAGCCGTCCGTCATCAGTTGACCGCTAGCGGAGGGCTAGGAGTGATCGGGAGAAAACGCGGTCAGGCGCGGAGGTAGAGGAAGGTGCCGTAGAGGATCATGCCGAGGCCGGCGAGAAAGAGAAGTGGCGTAAGAATCTGATTGACAAAGGGTGGAACGGCAACGGGAAGAGTCATGCCGCTGTATCCGGCGGCGAAGAAATAAATGATGCCTGCGAGAAGCGCGTAGAGGAAACCGCGGCGCATGTATTTGCGGCCCTCGAAGGATTGGACGGAGTTGACTCTAGCTTTGACGGCGTTCATGGCATTGGCGGCAGGAATGGATTCGCGGCAATAGGGGCAGCGCGTCAGCGTTACGCCAACCGGTTTTCCACAAAATGGGCAACTACGCGTCGGAAACAAATTAGCCTCGTGGGGGTATAGGACCTGGACTGACCCTGGTTCGAGCGTACGGTCGGGTACGAGCAGCGTCAAGCAATACGGCGAGTGCAGTTTCCAAAAAAAAGAAATTCCGTGCGAGTTATCTACCGGGAGAAACGCCTCGCAGAAGCAGCCGTCGAAGCGGCCTGCTACCGAGAATCTACGTACACCTCCGCAAGTTTGACGAGAGTGAAGAGGGCGTGATTCAGCGGAGTAGGGACGCCGAGCTCGCGGCCTTTGCGCGCGACGAAACCGTTCAGCGAATCGATTTCGGTGCGTTTGCCGCGCATCATGTCCTGAGAGGTGGAACTCCGCGTGGTGGACATTTGTTCGGCAATTTTGTAAGCGCCGGCGAGAGCGGCCTTTGGATCTTCGAGGCCGGGCGGCTGAATACCGGCGGCTTTGGCGACGGCAAGAACTTCGTACACAGTGCCTTCGAGGAGTTGTTTTGCATCGGGGCTGGCGATGATTTCGCCGTACGTGACTTTGCCGAGAGCGGAGAGCGCGTTGAGCGCGCAATTCCAGACGAGCTTGGTCCAGAGTTCGCCGGCAACGTTGTTCGAGAGGCGGCACGGAACTTTCGCGCGCGTGAAAATCTCGGCGATGCGGCGCGTCGTGTCGTCTTCCGGCCCGATAACTAAATCGCCGCGGCCGACATGCTTCACCGTACCGGGCGCGGGAACCGAAGCCGCAACATAGACCGCAGCGGCAAGCGCATTCAGTCCCGACGCCGCGTGAATTTGTTCCGCGTTGTCCGCGCCATTCTGCATGCTGATAAGAATCGTTTTCGGGGCAAGAATCTTCGCGAGTTCCTTCGCAGTTGCCGCCGTGTCCGTCGTTTTCACGCAAAACAAAATAATTTCGGCGTCGCGCGCGGCGGAAAGTTCCGCCGACGCCGCAATGCGCACGGTCTCCTTGAATTGCGTCGTGTCCAGCAGCAAGCCGTCTTTTTGAACGGCTTCGACGAACGCGGGACGGCCGATGAAAGTGACTGGAGCGTCGGCGCGGGCGAGCATGCCGCCGAAATAGCCGCCGACGGCGCCCGCCCCCACGACGGCGATCTTTGGGCAAGTTTTTTCTGCGGTCATTCGGGGCTCATGTGGTGATCACGGAGATCAAACGATCGATATCCTGAATTGTATTGAAGAGGTAAGGCGAAACGCGAATTTTCCCCTCGCGCAAGCTGACGTGGACGTTTTGTTCGCGGAGCTTATTGTAAAGCTCGGCGGTTTTTTCCGGCGTGCGCGCGACGAAGCATCCGTACGGGCCGCGGAGCGCGCGATCGAGCGGACTTGCCGCGACGCAGCGGTCGACGGGCAAGCGCTCCAAAAGAGAGTCGATGAGCTCGTGATTATGCGCGAGGACGGTTTCCGGCGTGGCGCGCAGGACGAATTCCACCGAAGCATCGAGCGATTCGAGATTGAAATTGAAATGGCTGGCCCATTCCGGAGCGTCCCAACGCCGTGCGCTTTCTTCCACCTTGGGATTGGAAAAATCGAGTTTTGAGAAATTGTCCGAACCGGCGACGGCCATCCAGTAAAACGGCCCGGGGCGAACCGAAGCAAGCAGTTCGCGCTTGATCCAGAAAAAGCCGGTGCCGAATGCGCCGAGCAGCCACTTGTATCCGGCGCAGACGAGGAAATCGGCGCCAAGTTTGCGTACGTCCATCGGAACGGCGCCGCAGCTTTGGCTGACGTCGAGCAGAAGAAGCGCGCCTTGCTTGTGGCAGGCTTCGGCGAGGCGCGGGGCGTCGAGCATGGTGCCGTCATCGAAGCGGACGTGGCTGATGGAAACGAGGCGAGTGCGAGGCGTGAGCGCGGCGATCACATCGTCGGTAGTCAGCAATTTTCCCTGTGGCGCCACGACGTTGGCTTTGATTCCTTCGCGCTCCTCCATGGGCTTCCACGTCGTGTACTGCAGCGGAAATTCTCCGCGCGAGGTGAGCACTTCGTCGCCGGGTTTCCAGTTGAGCGCGTAGGCCACGGCCATGGCGCCGGAGCTTGCGCCCGTGGTCAGCGCGATTTCTTCGGGCTGCGCGCCGAGTAGCTTGGCGATGTTCGCGCGGCAGCGCTTCGGCACTTCAAAGAAAATCGAATCCGGTTTCTGGTACGGAAATTTCTTGGCGTCCATCGTGGCTTGAATCGCCTTGAGCGTTACTTTGGGAAGCGGCGCCTGGCTGGCAAGGTTCAGATAGGTTGCGCCTTCAAATTCAAACCATTCCTGGCGCCAGTCGGTCGTTTGCGTGATTTGTGGTGGGGTCGCGGTAGCCATGTCGCCTCCTGTGAAGAGGAATCAAAGACTATCGTGCGGACTGCGCAGCCCGCGCACAAGAGCCAAATTGGGGAGGGTAGGCCCATAAAATGTTTTCCATAGAAACTAGACTGAGCAACACCAGAGCATCAACCCGAGTGAGCAAGGAAATAAACCAAATCACGCCGCCGATTTCGTTCCGGATTTCCTCAAGGCCGTAGCCGGCAACGACCTCGTCAAGATAGAGCCCGACAGGCATCTCCTCTAAGTCTTGCTCCATATATTCCTCACAGATGGTGGCAGAAGCGACGACCTGCCGAGCATTTGCGATAGCTTGCCGTTGCAAGCTAGTTCGAAGCCTCCCATGGGCAATTGCGTTCTTCGAGGAGGATGTTGTCCAGAGCCAACGATCCTTCGCCCAGGCATCCGCGCAGAGAGTTGACGAACTCCGGCGTGAGTGGCCGGGCGGCGACAGGTTTATTCTTGCGCGAAATCTCTTTTGTGCGGCGCTTTCTCATGGCGATCCCTTGAAACTAAAAATGGCCGCGGAGTTCGCGGAAGCCTGGGAGGATGACGAGTTTGCCGGAGCCGGCGGTGACGGGTTCGTGCTCCATGTGCCAGGTGTGCTGATGCGGGATGTAGACGGCGTTTAGGCCGACACGAAGGGCGGGATTGATGTCGCTGCGCGGAGAATTGCCGATCATCCAGCCGTGGGCTTTGACGATTTTGTGTTTCGCGACGAGGCCGGTGTAGGTGACCGTATCTTTTTCGTGGACGATTTCGATGGCTTCAAAGAAGCCTTGCAGGCCGGAGCGCTGAACTTTCGCGGATTGCTCGGCAGGTTCGCCTTTGGTGAAGAGAATCAGGCGATGACGTTCGGTAAGGTAAGCGAGCGTTTCGGGAACACCGTCGAGAATTTTTGGCGGCGTGCGTTCCAGGTCGACAACGCGATTATGAATTTGAGCGAGCGTTTCGCGCTTGGCCAGATGCTCGGCAAGCTTTATGTAGGTTTCTTCGAGCGAACGGCCGAAGCTGCGAACGCCGTAGCCGTACTGGCGGATATTCTTGCGTTCGGTTTCGTTCAGGATGTGTCGAATGTACGCGCGCGTGAAACCGCAAGGTTCGACGAGAGTGATGAAGTCCTCGATGAGGTTCTCGAAGAAAACATTGTTCTCCCAGAGCGTGTCGTCGGCGTCGATGAGGAGAGTGTTGCGTCGCATTACTTTCTTTCCGGTCAGATTGATTTGAACAAAACTAGTCTAGCAGCTTCAACGCGTCGGCCGCGATGCCGGCGGCCGCGCTTGGACGGCCCAATTTGCGAGCGGCGTCTTTCATGCGCGCGAAGCGGGCGGTGTCTTCCAGTAGGCCGGAAATTTTCCACGCGGCGGCCGGCAAATTGTTGCAGCGAATCGCGGCGCCTTCTTCGAGCAAGTGATCGGCGTTGCGTTCTTCCTGGCCGGGGATGGGCTCAATGAGGGCCATGGGAAGCGAACGGGCGAGCGCTTCGGACGTGGTGAGGCCGCCTGCTTTGCCGACGAGCAAATCGGCAGCGGCCATGTACTGGTCCATTTCTTTTGTGAAGCCGACGGGAACAAGACGCGACAAACCGCTCTGCAACTTGCCCTCGGCGGCGGCAACGGCGTCGAGCTTTTTCTTGACGTCCTCGGATTTGCCGGCGATGGCGACGATTTGCCACGGGCGTTTCAGGGCGAGCAAATCTCGCACGAGCTGTTCCACCGGGCCGATACCGTATCCGCCTGCAGCGATCAGAATAATCGTTGCAGCGGGATCGAGACTCAAGTGTGTTCGCGCGGCAGTTTTATCCAGTGGAGCCGCGAAGAGAGGATCGATGGGGATTCCGGTGACGCGAATGATTTCACGAGGGACGCCGATGCCCGTGAGATATTCCGCAGCTTCCGGTATGGCTACGTAGTAGCGATTTACGGTGCGGCAGAGCCACATGGCGTGGACGTCGTAGTCGGTGACAACGATGGCGTTGCGAGTGCGCAATTTCTTTTTGGCGATAAGCCACGCAATGATTTCTGCGGGCAGAAAATGAGTGGCAATGCAGAGATCGGGCTGAACGCGTTTGAGCATGCGGATCATGGGTTGCGTGTTGAGGCGATCGACAATCAAGCGTTGGCGCATTTTTTCCCATGGACGATCGGTGCGCTCGTAGAGAACGCCCATAAGTTCCGGCGCACGGCGGACCATACTGATGTACGCCTTGTCGTACACGCGCTGAAAGACGCGGCTGACGTGCTGGATAACGTCGACGTGTTCGACGGCACAATCGCCGCGTGAGATGAAGGCTTTTTCGAGGGCTTGCGCCGCGCGGACGTGCCCGGCGCCGGAGGAAGCAGAGAGCAAAAGAACGCGAGGTTTTTCGCTCATTGCGGAGGCAGGAGCGGCGTGGAATTTCGACTAAGCATGCTTGCTCTTTGCAGCGGCCACTTTTTCCAGAATGCCGCGGGCCAGCTTTTGAATTTCACCGAAGCGCGTCAGATAGTCCTGAAATTCCTGATTGAGGCGTTGCGCTTCCGCCGGCGGGTGTTCCGTACGCAAGATCATGTCGCGCAATTTGACCGGATGCGGCAACAGCGCGTCTTCCTGCAGCTCTTCGAGCGCCGTGGCAGGATTGTAGTGATACATAACTTTCCCCCTGTGCGTTCACGATACTCCACGAGTGTACGCGCGAATTTGACGGGAGGAAACTGGCGGGGAAATTGGCGCGGCGGTCACTTTGCCGATTTTGCGCAACGGAATCCGACGAAGGGTTTGGGGGCGTCTGGCGGATGACTGTCGCGATATTCGACCCAGAGATTCAGCGGAACCCCGCCCCAGCTTCCGCCGCGAATGACTCTTCTTGTGGTCACGCTGAGGAAATCGAATCCTTTAGAAAAAAAGTTACCGCCCGCAACCGGATTCGTGGCGGGTTTTGAGGAATACGGAGCCCACTCATCAGCGGTGAATTGCCAGACGTTGCCAGCCATGTCGTAGAGGCCGAACGCGTTCGGCGGATAGCTTGCGACTGGCGTGGTGGTGCCGAAGCCGCTGGACGAGTAATTGGCGCGTGATGAATCCGCCGCGGCGTCGCCCCAGGGAAAGATCGGATTTCCACCGCCCCTTGCGGCGTGCGCCCATTCCGCTTCGGTGGGCAGGCGCTTACCTTGCCATTGGCAATACGCGACTGCGTCGTACCACGTGACGTTTGTAACCGGATGATTTTCGAATCCTTTTGGCACGCGGTCGTCCGCCCAGTGCGCGAGATTTTTGCGATCGCCGTAACGGGAGCGCGGATCGATTTCGGTCCAGGGCTGATCGAGCCGGGCCAGCGTATCTGAAGGTTCGTCATTGGCGAATCGCCGGGTAAATTCGAAAAATTGAGAGTTCGTCACGAGAGTGCGATCCAAGAAGAATGGACTTAGGTTGACCGAGTGTTTCGGAGTAGATTCGCCAAACAGTTCGCGCCTGCTTATTCCAAATAGTTGTTCGTAGTGGGCAATTTCGGCGGGATCGATTCCGATTGTAATTTTAGCACCGGGAATGAGGACCATATTCGAAGTGTCGGCGGTGCGAGAAGCGAGATTGCCGGCGGGGCGAGGCTCGGCAATATCAGAGGGCAAATTTTGGGCAAATCTGATTGGAACAGCGGCGAACAGCAGGAATAGAGAAATGGCGAATGCTGCGCGAATCATCGAACACACCTACTGGAGCCGTCTTTCGACACTGTGATGTTGGACGTGATTTGCGGGCGGCGGTTAGGATCAGGCGGCGGCTTGAATGAATTCGTAACGGTCAATTTTTGCGGCGATGCCGATGCGGCCGTTGTCGGTGGATTCGACGCGGACAACCTGGCCCTGGCAGCGAATGTTCACGCCACCGGATTGCGTGATCTGTTCGGGCAGGGTGATGACGAATTCAATGCTGCTACCGAGATCAAATTTTGCTTCTGCAAGAAAATAGAGGCCACGATAGCTAACGTCTCGCGTTTGTGCTTTGAGCTCAATGCCGCGGGATTCGTGAGGAAACACCCGGAGAGGAAGGGTCATTGTGAAGCGCCGAGCTTCGCGGCGTTCTGAACCGTCTCCCATTTGTCCTCTCTCGTTTGGGACAACAAGAACTGAAAAAACGCTAACACCCGCCAAATTAAACTGCAATCCGAAAAACCATGAATTACGTCCTAGTACGAGTTCTAGCAGTTTTGGTATCGGCTTTGGCTGCAGCAGTGTATAGTCCGGCTTACCCGGCTCGTTCCTCACATGGCATCCATGCAGAATCGTCAGCATGCCCGGGTACGTCTGCGCCTTC
The DNA here is from genome assembly GCA_035577625.1 of Candidatus Dormiibacterota bacterium. Classification (GTDB taxonomy): domain Bacteria; phylum Acidobacteriota; class Terriglobia; order Acidiferrales; family UBA7541; genus Acidiferrum. The sequence goes on along the minus strand of DATLVG010000084.1, from coordinate 26,834 downwards.
CTGTGAGGCTTCGGTGGGTTGCGCCACTGGGTCAGCAATCTGAAGTATGTGAAACACGGAATGTTTCGAAAGGCGGGCTGCTGGTTGCGTGCAAAGAGCAGCCTCCGGAGGGATTGCCGCTGTGGGTAACGTTTCCGTTTGACGTGGCGGCACCGGACACGCAGCCGGAAGTTTTGGCGCGAGTGGTGCGGCGACATGGTTCGCCGGCCGGCGGGCCGGAGCGCGAAGAAATCGCGCTGCATTTCGAGCGGTTTCCGCTGAGCGCGAGCAACGGGCGAGAAGTCCGCCAAACACCACCGGCGCCTCCCACGAAAAATGGTTCCAGGGCAAATGTTTCGGTGCCGATTCGGGTTCGTCCCCGGCATATTCTTTGGCCGGAAGAGGCAATGACGCTCGAAGTTTCGAACGAAGTGCTGCGATTCGTCAGCAACCGTGAATATGCGCCGGGAGACACGCTGTTTGTTTCGTTCGTTTCCAAAGAGACGCAACCGTGGCCGGGAATTGGCGAAACGGCGTGCAAGATCGTGAAGGTAGAGAAAGTGCCGCAGTCAGCTTCACTGGTAATTACGCTCAAACGTATCGTGGATTAGCGGCGCCGCTGTCGTTGCGTGTTCAGCTCGGCTAGACTATACGCGCCGCGTATGAGCGCAAATCACGAATCAAAAAATATTTTTCTGGATGGACCGGCGGGAAAGCTGGAAGCCGTTTTGTGGATGCCTGTGCGTGGGGCGCAGCCGGGATTTGCCGCCGTGGTTTGCCATCCGCATCCACTATTTGGCGGAACGCTGCACAACAAAGTGGTATATCAAGCGGCGAAAGCGTTGGATTCGCGCGGCGGCGCGGTGTTGCGATTCAATTTTCGCGGGACGGGGCAGAGTGAGGGCAAGCACGACCATGGGCAAGGCGAACGCGGCGACGTTCGCGTGGCAGTGGATTTTCTGGCGAGCAGCTTTTCGCAAACGCCTCTGGTCGTCGCGGGATTTAGTTTTGGATGTTGGGTAGGACTGCGTGTCGGGTGTGAAGATGCGCGGGTTAAACGCCTGATTGGAATTGGCGCGCCGGTGAACGACTCGGACTTTACGTATTTGGAGAAGTGTTCGAAGGCGAAGATGTTTGTGCAAGGGTCGAACGATGAATTTGGCGACGTGAAAAAGCTCACGGAACTGGTGAACGGATTACCGGGCGAGAAAAAACTTGTCGTCGTTGATGGCGTCGATCATTTCTTCAAAGGCAAGATCGAGGAACTGGGAAAAGCAATTAGCGAATGGATGGAAGGTTGGCCAGCGCGAGACTAATTTGCGAAACGCTTCGCTAAGCCGATTCGCCGCGAGAAAAAAGCTGGCTAAATTGGTCGAGCGTAGCTGGGGGCACGGAGACCAGCTTTGTGTTGGCTTTCGCGTGCTCGGTGCGTGACATTCCTACAAGAGCCGTGGTGATTCCTGGGGCGGAGCGCACGAATTGAAGCGCGCGTTCGGCGTCGCTTTCCAAACCTAATGCATGCGCCACAAAATGGGGCAGATTGCGGGTTACCTGGCCCTGCAAGAGCGATGCGCTGGCAACAAGGGTGATACCCAGTTCACTGGCTGCTTCCATGATGGTCATTTGTTTGCCGGCAACGGTTTGATTGCCGAGCGTCAGGGCTTCCGTCATGCCCAAATTGAAAGGAAGTTGGACGAAGCGGAAGCGATGTTTCTCTCCGGCAATTTCCCTGGCAATCGCTTCCATTTCGGAGAGCTGGATGGCGTCGCGCGCCCGGGCATCCTGGCGGAACCCGTTCCATGTAGCCATACCGTAATACTGAATTTTTCCGTTTTGCGCGGCCGACTCCAAGTAGGTAAAGGCTTCCCGGACCCTTTTGGCAAATTCCGCCTTTGAAATTTCGCTTAGCTGCGTTTCGGGATTGTGCAGGTAGTAGACGTCGATGCACCGGACGCCAAGATTTTCCAGGGAGCGGCCCAGCTGATTTTCCAGGAACCGCGGCGTCATGCAGTGACTGCCAGCAGCGATGTCCTTTGCCGAGAAAACACCGGGCTGGATGTATTCGCGGAAGAAATATTGATTTGGATCGGGCGGCATCGCATCGTCGGGCGTCAGGTAGCCGCCTTTAGTGCAAATGATAAGTTCGTCGCGCTCAGTTCCATTGGCAGCGAGCTGTTGCAATGCCGCGCCAATCGAGCGTTCGCTGCGCTGGAAGCGGTAATTGATGGCGGAATCGATAAAGTTGATGCCGTTCTCCACCGCGGCGACGATGGCCGACGTGTAGGCCGCATCGGTGTGTGGATCAGGCTGGCCGAGGTAAGTGCCGATGCCGATCGAGGAGACAACCAGTTCACTCACTTCGCGGAAATGTTCTTCGGCTGCGTGGCCGCGCCATTTTTCCGCGAATCGCCGTGTTCCCTCCAGCGTGGCTCGGTCGATCATTGTGGTGTCGCGTCTCCCTTGTTATCCGTCGCCTGCGTAGTCGGGGTTATTTCCGATTGCTCGGGTGGCGCAAGTAGTCTCGCACAAGCGCGCATCATTCTGCGATAGGGCCAGCCCTTCTCACGGAAGAATATTTCGCCTTCGCGCGGATTGCTATAGAACCAGCGAGCCACGAGCCAAAGATTCTCGGTGAGATCGCCCGTGAGCGGTTCCGCGGCCGGATCTTCGAGCCGCGAGCGCAGAAGTTGTTCCGCGGAACGGGGTTCGCCGGCGAATTGGGAGAAGGAGACGAAGGAGGGCTCGGCAATACGCCCGGCGAAAACGGGAAATACGGCGATGGTCTGTTCGGCGCTGGCTCGCTGGAGGATTACGGCGTTCAAGTCCTGAATTCGGCGAGGAAGCTCAGGTTGTCCGCGCAAAGCTTCGTCGATTTTCTCGAGCTTTTTGTGAATGGCGCTTGCCCGTTCGAAGTCCAAATCTTCGCTCGCTTTTTCGCGCTCGGTTTCGTACGACGCGCGAAGGGAAGCGCCGCCCGTTTCCAGGAATTGCACGAGGCGGTCTACTTCCACATCGTAGTCCTCTTTGCTGCACCCACCGAAGCACGGCGCTAGACACATTTTCATTTCGGAGTAGATGCAACCGGGGTAGGAGGGATCGCGACGAATTTTGATTTGGCAACGGCGGACTTTGAAAAGATCGAGAACGCGTTCGGCGAAAGCGTCGGCGGCTTTACGCGAGGGGAAAGGGCCGTAGTAGGAGCCGCCGGACGGAGAGCCTGCGGTATCCACCGGAATTCTGCGCGTCGCGTAACAACGCGGATAGGCGTTTCGCAGATTTACTTTCAGGACTGCGGGCGGACGGAGGCGCATCATGGCGCGATATTTTTTTGGAAATCGCAGCTTGGCGTGTTGATAGTAAGCGAGAGATTGTTCGAAGGCTGAAGCGGTAACGCGGTAGCGGATAATTTTGGCGAAGTCGCGCAAATTGAGGCGTTTGCTGGAGGGATCGAACGGGCCAAGGAGGCGCTGTAGGCGGCGACGCAAATCCTGGGTACGGATCAAGTATGGTTCGGCGTTTTCCGCACGAGGCTCAATCAGGCAAACGGCAGGGAAGGGAGGCAGGGCGGAGAAAAAGTCCGCGTCGCTTGCGGGATTGAATTCGAGGCCGCAATCAAATTCCAGCACACAGCAAGAATACTATGCCTCGCTGGGCGCGAAAGAGTGCTAACTAGGGCTTGACGATGCGGGGCATCTTCTCCGGTGCGTTGCTTGCCTGGAACAGTATCCAGGCCATTACGGCCGCGGCCTGTTTCATGTCTTCCGGTTGTATCCGGTCTGTAACGTCCATGCTCGTGTGATGTGCGACCGTGTCGTAGTCCAGCGGATCTTGCTTCGAGGGAACTGTTGGTATGCCGATTTTTTCGAAGGCGATGTGGTCAGAACCACCGTCTTGTTCCCCGGAGATGGCGATCACTCCCAGGTCTCGTAGCGGCGTGATCCACGATTCGAGAACGCTCTTTGCTTGTAGATTTTTTTGCGCAACGAATCCACGAATCTTTCCCGACCCGGAATCGACATTGAAGTAGACGGAAATCTTGTCAAATTCCGGAAGCCGAGAACCGGTTTTGACATCGCCGAAATGCGCTTTCACGTATGCTTTGGCGCCCGCCTCATTTTGTTCCTCGCCGTCCCATAGAACCATGCGAATCGATCTGGAAAGAGGGGCGTGAACGGTTTGGAGAATGCGCATCGCCTCCATAACGGTGGCACAGCCTGCAGCGTTGTCCACTGCTCCTGTACCGCCCTGCCATGAATCCAGGTGCGCGCCGACCATAACCAATTCATCGCGACGATTCGTGCCAGGAATTTCCGCAACAACGTTGAAAGAACGCGCCGCGTCATAGAACGAAGTGGATGTCGAGACGCGCATTTCCACCTGCACGCCATGGCTCACGAGGCGAACCAGCCGATTGTATTGTTCTGCCTCGAGAGCGAGGGCTGGCGGACTGGTCTTTCCCATTTCGGCAGAATAGGTGCCACGAATCAGACCAGCGTCCGCGGGAAAATCTTCGTCGCCAATCCCGCTCCGAATCTCCACGCCGACACCTTGCGTCGCCAAAAACTCGGCAGCCTTTGCTTGCAGCTTTTCCATTTCTTGATACTGCGCATCGGTCATTTCCGGCCGCCAATTGGGTGAGGGTGGCCAGGCAGTCTCCGCCACTTCCGACTCATTCAAAATGTGCGTGCCTTCCCACGATCGAAGTTGAACAGGCTGGACCTTGTCCATTAACACGATCTTGCCCTTCAACGTGCCATGGTAACGCGCGACAAACTGCTGATACTCCTGCTCTGTGGTTATCGCGGCCAAGACGGGCTCCCCAGATATGACGCCGTCAGTGCCTTTGCTTCGTGCAAGAGGGAAAGCCTCCAAACGACTATACGATGGCGCAATCATCTCGACTGAGACGCCGCTAAATCCCCAGCCCGGGCCTGGCGTGGTGAAATATTCCTTCGCCACGTTCGCCAGGCCATAAGACTCAAGTCTTTTTACCGCCCAATCGCCAGCTTTCACGTAACCCGGCGAATCCATGAAACGCGGACCAAACACGTCCGCGAGATAGAAAACATCTTCGGCAGCTTGCGAGTGGGAGAAGGCTTCTTCTTTTATTGACGATAGAACGTTCGCATTTTGAGCAGCGAGGACCGGTGCATATAGGAAACAAAAAAGTAAGACGAGTCGGCGGATTCGCATTTCCAGATTGTAGCCCACTAGACTAAGAGCGAAGTAGCCAGGATGCGATGACGACGCGCTGAATTTCGGAGGTGCCTTCGTAGATTTCGGTGATGCGGGCGTCGCGGTAGTTGCGTTCGACGGGATACTCGCGGCTGTAGCCGTTGCCGCCATGAATTTGAATGGCTTTGTGCGTGACGCGTGTGGCCATTTCACTGGCGAAGAGTTTTGCGGTGGCGGCATCCATGCTGAAGCGAGCGCCGGTGTCTTGTCTCCATGCGGCCTTGCGGATTAAGAGGCGGGCGGCGTCGAGTTCGGTTGCCATATCGGCGAGCATGAATTGAATTGCCTGGAATTGCGAAATGGGGTGGCCAAAAGCGAGCCGCTCTTTGGAATAGGTCAAAGCCGCTTCGAAAGCGGCTTGCGCGATACCAGTTGCTTGTGCGGCAATGCCGATACGGCCGCCGTCGAGCGTCGAGAGTGCGACTTTGTAGCCTTCGCCTTCGTTACCGATACGATTCGCGGCGGGCACTTCGCAATCGGTGAAGACGAGTTCGCTGCAGGCAGTAGCGTTGATGCCGAGTTTTTTTTCTTCTTTGCCGACTCTGAATCCGGGCGTGCCTTTTTCGATGACGAGCGCGGTGATGCCTTTTTCGCCCTTGGCGGGTTCGGTGTTCACGTAAACGATCGCGGCATCAGCGGCGCCACCGTTGGTGATCCAGGCTTTAGTACCGTTGACGAGGTAGGTGTCGCCCTTTTTGATGGCTTTCGTTTGGAGCGCCGCAGCGTTCGAACCGGCTTGCGGTTCGGTAAGCGCGTAGCAACCGATTTTTTCACCGCGCGCGTACGGCATCAAGAGACGTTTTTTTTGGTCGTCGGTGCCGAAGCGGTGAATTGGATCGCAATACAGAGAATTCTGGACAGAAAGGATCACACCCGTTGAAGCGCAGCAGCGGGAAATTTCGTCGATGACGATGGTGTAGGAAATGTGATCAAAACCGGCACCGCCTTCGTTTTCAGGCAGCGCAACGCCGGTCAAGCCGAGTTCGGCGGCTTTGGCGAATAGTGCGCGCGGGAAATGGCCCTTTTCGTCGTTTTCGCGCGCGAGCGGCTTTACCTCCGACTCGGCAAATTCGCGAACACTTTTCTGCAGGAGCTGTTGTTCTTCGGTTAGTTCGAGGTTCACGTGAGGACCACCCGGAATACGAGACAGTGTAACGCAGGAAGCGGAGATGGAAAAATTCCGGAAGAAGAGTTCCCACACGCAAAGGCGGCGAGGGGCACCCACGAGCTGTGCAGTCAAATTGGTGCTGATGGTCTAGGCGAGGGCGGCGCGGACGCGTTCGAAGGTCTTCGCCAAGTCTTCGGGGAGCACGCGCGTTTCTCCGGTGACGGACATGAAGCTGGCGTCGCCGACCCAACGGGGTAGCGCGTGAAGGTGCAAATGGCCCGCGATGCCGGCGCCGGCGGCACGGCCGAGGTTCATGCCGAAATTCATGCCATCAGGTTTGTAGAGCGATTTGAACACTGCCTCGGTGCGCTGCGCCAGGTGCATTATTTCTGTGAGCGTCGTCGCATCCAGGCCGGAAATTTCCGCTGTGTGTTTATAGGGAACGATCATTAAATGGCCGGAGGTATAGGGAAAGCGATTCAGAATGGCGAATGAGCTCACGCCACGATGCACGACGAGCGTTGTCGCGTCGTCGGTGCGCTTCGCGGCGTCGCAGAAAATGCACTCGGGTTTTTCACCGACAATGGCATTCGTGATGTATTGGTAGCGCCAGGGTGTCCAGATGTAATCCATTGCGGGTGCGCCTCACAGGAATTCGGACGAGCAAGCATAGCGCAAAACAAAACGCCGGCGGTTGCCGGCGTCGCATTACCCGAGTTTGCCAAAACAGTCTCAACCGCGCTGCGGATTGCCGCCTGCAGCAGCTTCAGCGGCGGCCGTCATCGAAGCGGCTTCTTCGCTGTTCACGAAATCTTTCAATTCCTTGCTGGGCTTGAAGAAAGGAATGCGCTTTGCGGGCACGTCCACTTTCTCGCCGGTCTTGGGATTGCGTCCGGTGCGGCCGCGGCGTTGACGAGTGCGGAAACTGCCGAAGCCGCGAATCTCGATCTTGTCACCCTTTTGCAGCGATTCGATGATGCTGTCAAAAATCGTTTCGACAATGGACTCGGACTCTTTGCGAGGCAATTCGGTCACCCGCAGAACTTCTTCGATCAAGTCAGCCTTTGTCAGCGTCGGTTGCTTGCTCATCGTGAACACGCCTCGCAATTTTGCCAGAACATAATACGCTGCAGATGCATGATGCGGAAGGGCTTAGCTGGGGGACCAACCCCGCCGGTTGCACCCCTTCCTATCATTAAATCGCCCCGAAGGTATAACAAAATTTACGGGGCTCCGCAATTAGCGAAGCCCCGCATGGCAAGACTGGTCCGAATTACCCGCGCGAAGCGAGCTTCTGCTTCAGCGCGTCACCGATGGTGGCGGTCGCCGAAGTCTTGCTCGTGCGGTATTGCTCGATTTCGCGGCGCTCAACCTGCTTCACCGCAGCCTTGTAGCTGAGTCCGATACGGCGCGTATCCCGGCTGATCTTGATGATTTTGAAGTCGTACTCTTTGCCGGGTTCGAGCGGTCCCGCGCTTTTCAGCGGTCCGGTGGTGGTGCGTGCAACGGGGCCTTCATCGCGGCCGCGACGATCGGTGATTTCGGTGTTGTGGCACAGTCCTTCGATGTTGTCACCGAAGTCCACGAATGCGCCGAACATGGCGATGCGCGAGACCTTGCCCTTCACGAGGTCGCCGACACGGTGCTGCTTCACCCAAGCGTCAAATTTGTCGTCCACCTGCTTGATGCCGAGGGAAACACGTCGCGCGTCGGCGTCAACACGAAGGACACGCGCCGTTACGGGCTCGCCCTTCTTGAAGACTTCGTGCGGATTGGTGACGCGTCCGGTCCAGCTGACATCGCCGACGTGAACCAGTCCGTCGAAGCCGTCTTCGATTTCGATGAAGGCGCCAAATTCCACGATGTTACGGACTTTTCCTGTTACGACCGTTCCCACCGGATATTTTTCCGCAGTGAGCAGCCACGGATCTGGCTGTGCCTGCTTCATGCCGAGCGAAACGCGGCGGTCGCTGGCCTTGATGTCCAGGACGACTACGTCAACTTCGTCGCCAGCCTTCACGACCTTCGAAGGCTGAACGGACTTCTTGGTCCAGCTCATTTCGGTCGCGTGCACGAGGCCTTCGACGCCCTGTTCGAGTTCGACGAATGCGCCGTAATCCACCACACCGACAACCTTGCCCTTGAACTTGCCGCCTGCCGGATACCGATCGGCTGCGTCAATCCAGGGGTCTTTCGACAGTTGCTTGAGACCGAGCGAAACGCGCTGCTTGTCCTTATCGAACTTTAGAATGATGACGTCGAGTTCTTGCTCCGGCTTTACCACGTCCGACGGGTGCTTGACGCGGCCCCAGCTTAGATCGGTGAGGTGGAGCAAGCCGTCCAGCCCGCCGATGTCGACGAACGCGCCGTATTCGGTCACGTTCTTGACGGTGCCGTGTACGGTTTGTCCTTCGCTCAGTTTTTCGAGTAGCTCGGCGCGCTTGGCATGCAGGTCTTCTTCGAGCAACGCGCGGCGGCTAACGACGATATTGCCGCGCCGGCGGTTCAACTTCGTGATACGAACTTGAACTTCCTGGCCGGTGAGCGCGTCCAGATTTTGCGTCGGGCGCAAATCATATTGTGAGCCGGGCAGGAAAGCGCGAACTCCGACGTCAACCACGACGCCGCCCTTGATGCGATCGACGACTTTGCCCGTGAGCGTTTCCTTTGCTTTGAAGGCAGCCTCGAGTTTTTCCCAAGTACGGCGGCGTAGAACCTTTTGATAGCTGACAATCGTGTAGCCATCTTTTTTCTCGCCTGTGCGCTGCACTTCGATTGTCGCGTTCGGATCGGGACGCGGGATTTCCGTGTCTGCAAATTCGGCGGCTGGAATCAGGCCCTCAGTCTTCATGCCGAGGTCCACGACCACGCCGTGTTCCGTGTAGGCGACAACCTTGACTGCCAAAATTTCGTTTTGCGCGTGTGCTTCCTGCTGCTCATCGTACTCCGCCATGAGCTTGCTCATCTCTTCCGCGCCAGCGGCTTCTTCGGCAGCGGCGACGGCTTCGGCGTCCGGCGCAGGCGCGGCTACGGGAGCCTCAGCGGGCGGAGGTGTAGCAGCGGCTGCGGATTCAGAATGAGCGGCGGTGGCTTCGGGCTTTACCTCTTCGGCGTGCGATTCAGTTGCGGGAGCGGCTGCTGCGGCTGATACGGGATTGTCATTGTCAAAAGACATGGTTGTTGGCCTCCGGGATACGTATCCCTAGTTCGATGAGTTAATTCCTTGCGGAATCCCTGCTGGGGGTAAAGCCCCTGGTGGGGTAATGCAAGGTCGCTGTTTCGCAGTACCGCTGGGATGTTCACAATCGGGCCACCCCTGACCAGACTGCGAAGCAGCTTATGGGACAGAAAGATGCTGCCGGCGTGGAAAACGCTGCAACGGTGTAAGGATACAGGCCGAAATGAGTGTGTGTCAATAAACGGGAGTTTAGGAACTAAGCTCGGGCGCGGGAAGAATGGCCGACTTCGCGGCGGAAGTCGGTGGAATGGACTTCGATGGTTCGGCACATTTCGAAGAGGCGGGAACGCATGCGTTCGCCGATTCGTTCGGCGAGCGTGTCTTCGCGAACTTCCCGCATCGCTTGGCCTTGAGGCGTTCGCGTTACTTTGCCGTCGGATTTTGCGGTGTCGAGATAGTTGGTCGTGATTAGGGTCGTCAAGCGGGCGTTGTAACGTGCGTTTAAGACAAGGCCGATCGTATCCAGAACCCAAGCCGAGGGTTTACTCGCTCCGAGATCGTCAAGAACCAGAACCTCGACCGTGCGGATCGGTTCGAGAATGCGCAGTTCGGTGGATTCGCTTCCCGGGTTGTAACTTGCTTGGATGTCTTTAAGTAGTTCGCGGTAGTCGCAGAAGAGTCCTTGATGACCGCGCCGGATTAGATCTTTCAGACAGGCGACCGCCAGATGGGTCTTGCCGACGCCGGATGGGCCCATCCACATCAATCCCTTTTCGCCGCTTCCTGGAAATTCCGCAACAAACTTCTCCGCTAACAGTTTTGCGGCCTTCAACGACGACGTGTGTTGAGGAACTTCGCTGACGTCAGTGCTGTAGCTCTCGAAGTCGCAATGTTCATAGCGCTTCGGGATGCGGGCGCGTTCCACCACGCGCGAGGCTCGATCTTCCATTCCGCAATCGCAGGGCGCAGCCATCGTTCCGACGCCGTCGGGACGCGCGACCATCTTCCATCCTGTTCCGCGGCAGAGTTGGCAGTTCTCGAGAGCCATTGCAAGAAAGCATACGGGCGCGCGGCGCGCACGGCAAGCTATCGCACATGTGAATTAGTGTGGATGAAATATTCTACGAAGCGATCGATTAACGAGCGACCCTGACGCGCGTCGGTACAATCGCATGCCGAGGTGTTTTTTCAGAGCCATAGAGGGACGAAACACGCGAAAGTTCCTGTTGCACTACGCTGGCAAATTCCGTCATTTGCTTTTCCATCTCGACCATCTTTTCACGCATGTTCAGAATAATTTCGATGCCGGCAAGATTCACGCCCATGTCGCGCGCCAGGGTGATGATAACTTCCAGACGCTCCAAATCCGAGTCGGTATAAAGGCGCGTATTGCCGTCCGAACGCGAAGGTTTCAGCAATCCGACACGTTCGTACAGGCGCAGCGTTTGTGGATGCAATTTATAAAGCTCGGCTACGGCGCTGATCATGTAACCGGCCTTCGCCCGAGTTTTTCTGCGTGGACACATAATAAAGTTCTCAGTCTTCAGTCATCCGTTTTTAAGTCAAAACCAATTGCCACGTCCGTCCTACTCTGACTGATGACTGACCACTTCCTTCTTAAGATGCTGCTTTGCCGAACAAATCCTTCCGCGGATCTGCCGGCGCAACCGTCTCAAGTTCTTTCATCAGATTACGCACGCGTTCGTCGGTCGGCGGTGGAACAACAACCTGAATCTCGACATATTGATCGCCGCGTTCGCCATTGCGCGCGCTTGGCACGCCCTTTTCTTTCAAGCGAAGCGTCTTGCCGCTGTTGGTTCCCGGCGGAATGCGGACAAGAGATCGCCCGTCAATGGTTGGCACTTCGATTTTTGCGCCGAGCGTCGCTTCCGAAACCGTCACCGGAATTCTCGTATAGAGGTCGTTTCCGCGGCGCTCGAAAAACTCATGCGGTTTCACAACAACGGCGAGGTATAGGTCACCCGGGGGAGCGCCCATGGTTCCGGCATTGCCTTTGCCGGGAACGCGCACACGCCCGCCATTTGCCACACCAGCGGGAATGCGCACGTCGATCGTTTCGTTGTGGCGCACACGGCCTTCGCCGCCGCATGTTTTGCACGCGGTACGCAGCTTGCCCGTACCGCCGCAGCGATTGCAAGGCACGTTGAATCGCATCTTGCCCGCGGCTTGCTGAATTGTGCCGCTGCCGTTGCATGTCGGGCAGACTTGCGGTGTCCCCACCGCGCCCGTTCCGTGACAGGTTTGGCAGGAATCGAGGCGCGTGATCTGAATTTTCTTTACGGCGCCGCGAACCGCGTCCCAGAAATCAATCTCGATGCGGTATTCGAGGTCCGCGCCTTCTTCCGCTTCTTCGTGCACACTGGTGCCGCCGCGGCCGCCGAAGAACGAACTGAACAGGTCTCGAAAACTCCCGCCGCCTGCGCCGGCACCGCTGCCGCCGCCAAAATCGAATCCATCGAAATTGAAATTCACGTCGCCGCCGGCACCGTCCGGGCCGCCGCCGTATCCGCTGGGCGGCGCGCTATCGCTGTAAAATCCGTACTGGTCGTACATCTGGCGCTTCTTCGTATCGGACAGGACGTCATACGCTTCCTGCAACTGCTTGAATTTCTCTTCAGATGCTTTGTCGCCTGGATTCAGATCGGGATGGTATTTCCGCGCCAGTTTGCGAAACGCAGTGCGAATATCTTTCGCGGAGGCCTTACGAGATACGCCCAGCAGTTCGTAATAGTCCGTTTTGCTCGTCGTTGGCATTTTTCAGCTCATATGCGTAGGGGCACGAACAAGCGTGCCCCTACGACTACTCACAACTGACAACTTACTCTCAGTCGGCCTTCAGTTCGGGCGCTTCGATTCGTCCACGTCCACATACTCGGCGTCGATTACGTCGCCGGGCTTGTTCGTGTTCGGCTGCGAACTGCCCGCACTGGGGCCGCCTGCGCCCGCACCAGCCGCTCCCGCCTGCTGTGCCTGTGCGGCTTCCGTTGTCTTGTAGAGCGTCTCCGCAAGCTTGTGGAGAGCGCGCTCCACGTTCTCCGTGGCGGTGCGCAACCGCGCGGTTCCGCCTTCGTTCATTGCCTTCTTCGCGTCTTCAAGTGCTTCCTCGGCGGCCTTCACGTCCGCTTCGGGAAGCTTCTCGCGGCTGTCCTTAATCGTTTTTTCGGCCTGATAGACCAAACCATCGAGACGATTGCGCGATTCCACTTCTTCCATACGCCGGCGATCTTCTTCGGCGTGCGATTCGGCTTCGACGCGCATCTTCTCCGCTTCTTCCTTGGTCAAGCCGGTCGAAGATTGGATCGTGATTTTCTGCTCCTTGCCGCTTGCTTTGTCTTTTGCAGAAACGTTTAGGATGCCGTTCGCGTCGATGTCAAACGTGACTTCGATTTGCGGAACGCCGCGTGGTGCGGGCGGAATGCCGTCCAGCTTGAATGTGCCGAGCGAGCGATTGTCCTTGGCGAATTTGCGCTCGCCTTGCAGAACGTGAATCTCCACACCCGGCTGATTGTCCGAAGCCGTCGAGTACGTTTCCACTTTGCGAGTCGGAATGGTCGTGTTGCGTGCGATCTGCGTAGTCATCACACCGCCGAGTGTTTCGACGCCGAGCGAAAGCGGCGTCACGTCGAGCAGCAGGATGTCCTTCACTTCGCCCGCAAGCACCGCGCCCTGTACCGCAGCTCCCACCGCGACTACTTCATCCGGGTTGACGCCCTTGTGGGGCTCTTTCCCGCCGAAGAAACTGCGGACGAGTTGCTGCACCTTCGGGATGCGGATCGATCCGCCGACGAGTACGACTTCCTGAATGTCGCTCGGCGAAAGCTTTGCGTCTTCGAGCGCCTGCTGCACCGGCTTCATCGAGCGGTCCAGCAAATCACCCATCAATTGTTCGAGGCGAGTCCGCGTCAACTTTTCCTGCAAGTGAATCGGGCCGCTCGCGCCTGCCGTGATGAACGGAAGATTGATTTCTGTTTCCATCATCTGCGAAAGCTCGATCTTCGCTTTTTCCGCGGCTTCTTTCAGGCGTTGCAGAGCCATGCGGTCCTTGCTCAAATCAATGTTGTTTGCTTTCTTGAATCCGTCGATCAGCCAATCCACGATTCTTTGATCAAAATCATCGCCGCCAAGGTGCGTATCACCGTTGGTGGACTTTACCTCCACGACCCCGCTGCCGACTTCGAGAACGGAAATATCGAACGTACCGCCGCCCAAGTCGTACACGGCGATCGTTTCGTCGGTCTTCTTGTCGAGTCCGTAGGCCAACGCGGCCGCCGTCGGCTCGTTGATAATGCGGACAACTTCGAGACCCGCGATTTCGCCTGCCTGTTTGGTCGCTTGCCTCTGCGCGTCGTTGAAGTAGGCCGGAACGGTGATGACAGCCTTGGACACTTTTTCGCCCAGGAAATCTTCCGCGGCTGCTTTCAGTTTGCCGAGAATCATCGCTGAAATCTCGGGCGGGCTGTACACCTTGCCGGAAATCTCGACACGCGCGTCGTCGTGCGTGCCTTTTACTACTTTGTAGGGAACACGTCGGCTCTCTTCGCTGACTTCGTCATAGCGTCGTCCCATAAACCGCTTGATCGAATAGACGGTGTTTTCGGGATTCGTGACCGCCTGCCGCTTTGCCACCTGCCCGACCAACCGCTCACCGGTTTTCGTGATGGCCACCACCGAAGGCGTCGTCCGCGCGCCCTCCTGGTTGGGGATAACTACCGGCTCGCCGCCCTGCATGACCGCGACGACCGAGTTGGTCGTCCCCAAGTCAATTCCAATGATCTTGCTCATAATGCTGATTCCTCTCTGTGCCTAGCCCGTGGTGGCGTGCGACCAGGAGTAGGCAACTGGTCACGCCTCGTGACGTAAGCTCAATGTCTCGCAGAGTATACAGGTTGAGTGCATTGCTGTCAAGTTTCTTTATAACAGGTCTATTTCATTGAAAAAACGAGCCTTACGTCCCTCTTCTAACCGGGTTTCCTCGAATTGAATGTAGGCCCTGGCCGCGCGGGGCAACCTAACAGAGCTGCCACCATCCAACCCCTCGTAAGGTCCTAATTATCGTTCGACCGGTTTCGCGCTACAATGCCGTGCCTCGGCATATCGGGAACTGAGCCGTTTTGGGAGGATTGCTTGAGCCGCTCGTACCTCGCCCGTTCTACGTTCGCATTTATTTGTTCGTCGTGTGCGTTGCTCATCGGTTGCCAGAGTCAATCGCAGTCGGCGGACAACCGGCCTGCCTCCTCAGCCGCCCCGCAAGCGACGACGGGATCGGTGACGCCTGTTTCAACACCGGCACCCACACAGCCGACTCAAACTGAGGCTGCGCCGGTTCAGGCGGCGCCATCCAAAGCGTCGCAGGCGAGCGCACCGCCGGTTGCGCCAGCATCTCCTCCGGCATCAACATTTGCAGGAATTCCCGATGTCGATCCGCACAAAACGCGCGGCTCGAAATCCGCGCCGATCATCATGGAGACATTCAGTGACTTTCAGTGTCCGGCTTGCAAGCAGCTTTACTTGGGCACTTCACGGCAGTTGAACGACAACTACGTTGCGACCGGCAAAGTATTCGCGATTCACAGAGACTTTCCGTTGCCAGGCCATGCGTATTCGCGCATTGCCGCGCGATATGGCCGTGCGGCCTCTCAGCTAGGCCGCCTCGAGCAAGTTGAACAAGTCCTCTTTGAAAACCAGGAAAAATGGGAACAGACCGGCGACGTGGACGGAACGGTGGCGAGCGTGCTTTCGCCCGGTGACATGACCAAAATCCGCGCGCTCATCAAGAATCCGGCGATTGACGCCGCCATAGAAAAAGATTTGGCGCTCGGGCGCACGTACGCCGTCAATCAAACGCCGACCACTGTCATTCACTACAAAGGCCAAACTTATCCCGTGGTCGGCATCGTGAGCTACGACGTTCTTCATCAATTTCTCGATCAGCTTCTGACGCAGTAGCGAGCCCGCCAGGATGCTGCAATCGAGCCCTCTAAACCTGCGCCGAACCGTAGTTCTGCTTGGCCGGCTGTTTCTCGGCGCCACGTTCGTTTACGCGGCCTATTCAAAAATTCTTCATCCAACTTTTATGCTGCATCCATGGTTCGCGTTCAAATTTGCTGTACAAGCGAATCTGGCGAATTTCGCAGGTGAAGTGGAGACGTTCAAGTTCCTGTCCGCGGCAAATGCCGCGCTTCTCGCGCACACTCTGCCCTTTATTGAGTTGGTTCTTGGACTGCTGCTTTTGATCGGTTGGCGTGTTCGCTACTGGCTCACGGCCGTGTCACTGTTGCTCATAGTTTTTCTTTCAGTACTCACCCGCGCCTACCTGCTGCACCTCGACATTAAGGACTGCGGCTGCTTTGCGACGCCTGAACCGCTCAACAGCATGACGCTGGTGCGAGACAGCGTTTTCCTCGGTGCTGCGCTGCTGTGCACCTATTTCGCTTTCGTTGAAGCCCGCAAGCCGCACCCGTGGACGGCGCCATCGTAGGATGCAGCTCCCGCGATCCCTGAGCGACGTAAGTATTGAAAGTTGTTTAGCGCGTGGATGTCGCCCGGTTCGTCGAATCAGGTGGTCTGCGCTGTGCCCCGCCGGAATAGACCCTGTTCAGTCTGTATTTATCTGCGATCACGTAAACGATGCCGGCGACGAGCGAAAGCCCAAGCAGAACCCAGGCTATTCCTACGACCGTTCCGATCACCGTCCGGTACATCTCCAGAACCCAAAACTCCTGCGTCAACTCCGCCAGCATTGCGCCGCGATTGAAGGACGGAGCTGTCAAGTATTCTTCAAGAATTCGAACGCGCGCGCCCGCCGATACGCCGGCGACGACAAGGGTGAAGCATGCATAGCGGGTCCACGCTGCCGCGGCTTCGTCGTCTAGTAGCTTACGCAGGACATTTTTCACCGGTGTCCAGAATAACAATGCGACGAGACAGGACAGGACAAAGGCGGCCGCGAGCGTTGAGAGGAAAAAACTGACGAACAAGATGCAGGGTCTCCTAGCACTTGGGGTACGTATCTCCAAAGGCCGTATCTCACAATCGCGGAAAAGGTGAAAAGTCGAGCCGCTCAGTGAGCCATCGAACAAGACCACCGGTTTCCATTCTGCATCTCGACTCGCGTTCTAAGCTAAAATGAAGTTTCATGCTGAGCCTTCCCCCGATCACCCTTCGTCTTCGCGGCTGGAAACTGATTGACCGCGTCGCCCTGGCGTTTCTGCTGTTTTGCGCAATTCTGCTCGGCGCCGGGGCCGGCTTGCTCTTTGTCTATGCCAGCGATCTGCCGGAAATTCACGCGCTCGAAACCTACCGGCCCAATGTCGTCACGGAAGTTTACGCGGACGATGGGCAACTCGTTGGGAGTTTTGCACTGCAGCGCCGCATCCTCATGACCTACGAGCAGTGCCCGAAAATTCTCTTCAACGCTGTAACTTCTATCGAAGATCAGCACTTTGAAGAGCACTGGGGCATTGATTTTCCGCGTATCGCCGGAGCGATGGTCCGCAACGTGATTCACCGGCGGATCACTGCCGGCGCGAGCACCATCACGATGCAACTCGCCGGCAATCTGTTTCTCGATCGCAGCGACCGCACATTCCGCCGCAAAGTTCAGGAGATGCTGCTCGCGTTGCAGGTCGAGCGGCGTTACACCAAACCGCAAATTTTCACGATGTATGCGAATCAGGTCTATCTTGCCCACGGCAATTATGGTTTTGCCGCTGCAGCGCAGTTCTATTTTGGCAAGTCTGTCACTGATTTAAACTTGCAGGAAGCCGCTTTGCTCGCGGGCATGGTCAACGGACCGAAGTTTTCTCCGATCGCCAATCCTGAGGCTGCGCTCAATCGCCGCAATCTTGTTCTCCGCCGCATGGAAGAAGAAGGGAAGATTTCTTCAGCGGACGCGGCCAACGCCAAGAAGATGCCACTCGGCTTGCATGTTCAATATCCGCGCAATGACCTGGCGCCGTACTTCTTTGAAGACATTCGCAAGTACCTCGAAGCCACCTATGGCACCGAGGCCGTGCACGAACGAGGCCTGCGCGTATACACGACGCTGAACGTAAAGATGCAACGCGCGGCGAATCAGGCGATTCGAGACGGTCTTCACTCGTATGATCGCCGTCACGGATGGCGCGGCGGCTTGCCTAACCTCATTAAGGACAATCTCGGCAAACTCGACGCCTACGAAGACGACGATTGGCGCCACGCGATTGAAAAGGGAAGTTATGTGACCGGGCTCGTCATGGCCGTTGACGATAAATCCGCGACCATCAAGATCGGCCAGTATCGGGCACTGCTCTCCTCGCAAGACATGGCCTGGACTGGCAAAAGAAGGCCCAGTGAGCTGTTGAAAGTCGGCGACCTCGCGCAGTTTTCCATTCAGGAACTTCGCGAAACGACCGCTCGCGTCCAGCTTGAACAACAACCAACGCCGCAAGCTGCCATGATTGCCATCGACAATCCGACCGGTGAAATCAAGGTTATGGTCGGCGGGTACAGTTTCGAAGATTCGAAGTTCAATCGCGCGACACAGGCTGTTCGCCAGGTCGGCAGCTCATTCAAGGTCTACGTTTACGCCGACGCGCTCGAAAAAGGATTTACGCCATTCGATACGATTCTGGATGCGCCGTTCACGACGATCAGCGGCGGCCAGCCGTATTCGCCGCGCAACTATGACGAGAAATTCGAAGGCAACATTACGCTGCGTCGCGCGCTTGCCGGCTCACGCAACGTGCCCGCCGTAAAGCTGGCCGAAAAAGTTGGTATCAGCACGGTCGTTGACGAAGCGCGCCGCTTTGGCATCTCCACACCCCTGCCGCCGTATCTGCCGCTGGCGCTCGGCGCCGCGGACATGAAACTTCTTGAACACGTTTCCGCGTTCACGGTTTTTCCCGACGACGGCATTCGCATCGACCCGCACATGATTCGCCGCGTCGCCACCTACGATGGCGCGTTGCTGGAAGAAGCGCATCCCGCGATCCACGAAGTCATTTCTCCGGAAGTGGCCCGAACGATGACGGCGATGCTTGAAGAAGTGATTCAGTTCGGCACCGGTATCGAAGCAAAAGCCCTGAAGCGTCCGGCCGCGGGAAAAACCGGTACGACCCAGGACTACACCGACGCTTGGTTTGTCGGTTTCACACCGCAAATTACGGCGGGTGTGTGGGTGGGCTTTGACGACAAACAAAATTCGCTGGGCAAGAAAGAGACGGGTGCCCGCGCTGCGCTGCCCATCTGGACCAGCTTCATGCAAAACGCCCTGGCGGGCGCGCCGGCGCTCGATTTCGCGAATGTCACGCCGCTCGAACAGCAAGTCACCGATCATCCTGTGCACGTGGATACGCCGGACACTGCGCCGACTGAAGACGAACCGTCCGCTCCAAAAGTAAAGCCGCCAGCTGCGCCTCCCGCGACGAAGACCACTGCGGGAAACACAACCGGCGACCCGCGCCCTTAGCGCGCGTTCCTCTGAGAAAACTTATAGCTTCTGTACGACCACGTTCAACGACGAACTTTGCACTGAGTTGAAGTTAGCGGTCGCCGGATTCAGCGAAAGCGTGATCTGCCAGAGCGAGTGGCCCGCGGTGTCGGTAAGGCTCAAGTTCACATTCATCGTGCCCACCAGGCCCAGCAATTGCGGTGACGCGACCAACAAGCAAGTCGCTTGGCCGGACGCGAGCGGCTGCTTGCCGCCCATTGTTGAACTCGTCGTGACAATGTTGTAGTTCAGAGTGCCGCTAACCGGCGATCCATCCGGATACATGAAGTTGAGTTTCAATTCTGGAGCGCCAACGGTTTGCGTGATTTCGATCGCATTCACCTTGGCGTTGTTCACCAGGCTGTCGAATTCGATTTTTGCCGTTCCATCGGTCACGATGATGTCCGCGCCCTTCACCAGCGCAGTGTTCGCGCCAACAGCCGCATAGACATCAAGATTTTGAAAAACTGCGTTGCCCTGCATCTTCACGTTGAAAACGCGGCCGCCCACCTTCTGGGCGCCCGCAAACGTTTCCGCAAAATAGAGGTTCACGTGGTAGGAACCCGCTGCGACCGGAAACGAGTACACAAGCGGCGTCGTCAAGTTCGAAGTGTAGCGGCCGTTCTGATAGAGCGTTTGATCCGCCGTTCCGGCCACGGTTGCTGCGATGCTGCTCACAATACCGCTGCTGTATCCGTTGTCCGCTTGCCAAACCTGCGCTTTCGCGTCGGTGTACGCCTTGCCGCCGCAATTGATTCGAATCGCGTTCTGCGTCTGCGCTGCCGCGGGCCAACATGCCGCGACCAACAATCCCATCACGAAACAAAATTTCTTCACGCTTCCTCCTCGAAGCTTCACTCTAATAGAACAACTGTTTGTGCGCGCTAAGCGAGGGGGCGGTGTCTGAGGGGCCCGCTTGCACTGACTCAACCACTTTACGGACTGCAGCAACGCGCCACAACTGTCCATCGGAACCAAAATTGGACACGAGCAAGTGCAACTTCACACCTGTACGAACGTACTTGCCAACGACGACGCGTAACCCTTTCAGGCAGCGTTCGACATCCGTTGATCGTGCGAATTTTCTAGAAAGGATTCCAACCGAGCGGGCGCAGTGGGACAATTTGGCGGGAAGAATCGACCAGTTCCACCGTACTTCCCCTCGTAATTCTGCCAATCTCAGTCAACTTTACTCCTCGAAACGTGCCGGGAACGCGCCGGAGGTCGCGATTCGCCACGCAAAACAGCAGTTCATAGTCGTCGCCGCCGTGCAGTGCCGCTTGTCTGAGCTCTTCCTGCACAAACCTTTTGCGAAACTCTACAGCCGCAAAGGGAACTCGATCGAGTTCTATCTGCGCTCCGGCCTTACTGGCGTCGCAAAGCCGAGCCAAATCCGACGACAACCCGTCCGACAGGTCCATCATCGCCGTCGCCAGCCGGTCTCTTGCCAACCATTTTCCTAATTCAACCCTTGCCTCTGGACGAAGGTGCTTCTCGAGGAGCGGACTGCGTGCTCCTCCGCCAACTTTTCGCTGTTGGCGGGCCATCTCTAGTCCGAGCTCTGCCTCGCCTAGTCTTCCGCTCACAAAAATCCGATCGCCCGGTTTGGCGCCGTTCCGCGGGACGGCTTTTCCGCTTCTCAGCTCACCGACTACACTAATATTGATCAGCATCCGGTCGTTCCGCGTGGTGTCCCCGCCGACCAAAGGGCACTTCAGTTTTGTCGCTGCCTCCGTGAGTCCCTGCAGGAAGCCATTCAGCCAGGTTTCAGCGCAACTCGCCGGTAGGGCCAAACTCAAAAGGAAACACTTCGGGTCGCCGCCCATCGCGGCTACGTCGCTCGCTGCCCGCGTCAGGCATTTCCACCCAACGGCCTCGGCTGGATGCCAATCTCTCCAAAAGTGCGTGCCCTCAAGAAACCAATCCGTCGTCAAGACAGTGTCGAACCCTTTCTTCGGCTTCCAAATGGCTGCGTCGTCTCCTATGCTTACCTCAACGGCAGATTTCCTTGTTGGACGGCCGCTTGCTCGCGCCGCGCGCGCAATTTTGCGCACGATGGACTCTTCACTAATCGTCCTTTCGCCTTCCATTTTCGCTTGTTCCTCGCCCTGCTTGCCTCCGCAAGTATATGCCGCTTCAACCTGCCCATTCGTACAGTGGACAGCAATTCACAGCCTGTCCCAAATTTGGCCAATTAGAGGGTTGACCCAATATTCTTCAGAACTTAATATGGGTCCAGGTCGCGAACCGAGACTCACGGTTCAGATTAGGTGTAATGCACAGCCATCCAGCGGCTGTGGTTCGACCCGGGGTAGTTCGAGAAGTTCCTTAAATTCAATCGCGGGCAGGGAGCAATCTCCCGCATTCGAGATAGAAATCAAGGGCTGAGGGCCATCAGTGATTAAAGGTAAGAGTTACACATTTTTCGTCGCGTCCACTCCGGGACATCTCCGGAAGCTGGTCGTGCCTGCCTACGCCCTCGTCAGCGTCGCCGCCCTTGCCGTCGTCGGCATGCTTACCATTGTTATTGGCGTCAGTTCTTATTCGCGCATGCTCTGGAAAGTAGGCAATTACAATGCGATGCGCCATGAGCTGGAAACCGTAAAGCAGCATTCGCGCGATTTGCAGACGACCGTTAACGATACCAACCAGCGCCTCGATTCTTTGCAGTCTCTCGCCACGGAAGTCGCCATGACTTACGGAGTGCTCCGCTATCACCCGGTTGCCTTCGACGTGTCGGACAATCCCGTGACGCCCGAAGACGCCTTCGATCAGTCCGTCGAGCAATATACCTTTCTTAAGAAGAATGCCGCCGCAATCGCCATTTCCGCAGGTGGCCTGCGCTTGCTTCCTTCTTTCAGCTTTGCCGATTCGTCTTATACGCCTTCGGTCTGGCCAGTACTTGGCCACATCACGGATAGCTTTGGCGAACGTTTGGACCCGTTCAGTGGCGAAGGGGCATTCCACACCGGAGTTGACGTCGCTTCCGATTACGGTGCACCGGTTCACGCCACCGCCGACGGTGTCGTTACAATCGTCGAAAACCATGCCGGCTACGGCCGCCTCGTGGTCGTGGATCACGGTTTCGGCATCACCACCTGGTATGCGCACATGTCCGCTTTCGCTACGATTGCCGGCTCACGCATCAAGCGTGGCCAGGTCATTGGCTATTGCGGCATCAGCGGCCGTTCTACAGGCCCGCACGTTCATTATGAAGTCCGCATGAACAACGCACCGATCAACCCCTGGCGCTACATGAAAGCCACCCCCGCCGGCGACTGAAGTTTCTTCCAACTTCTGTTGTTTCTGGCAACACCCGGTCTAGTCTCACTCTCTTCACTCATATTCAATTCACGTTGAATCAATCCTGACTTAACTCGCGAACCCTACTCTCGGCTCCCGGCCGTTGTTTGCCCAAATGTTCCGCTGAGGGAGGATGTATGTCCGTAAGAAGTGTTCTATCGCATGGTTTGAAAGGTTTACGAACGAGCCTCGCTGCTGTCGTCGCCGCGCAATTGGCCCTGGGTGGCGCCTTTGCCGGTTCGGCGCAAGCACGTAAGCATGAAGACGGTGCCGCGCGAACTCCGATCAAGCATGTGATCGTACTGATCGGCGAAAATCGCACGTTCGACCACGTCTTCGCAACCTATAAACCGAAGAAAGGCGAATTCGTCAACAATTTGTTGTCCAAGGGAATCGTCAACGAGGACGGCACTCCGGGCCCGAATTTCGCCCGTTCGAAACAATTCCAGGCTGTCGCACCGTTCAAGGCACAATTCTTCATCAGCCTGAAGAGTTCCGAAAAAGCTCCGTACCAAATTCTGCCTCAGCCCACGTTGAACTTTGCCCCGACCGCCACAATCTTCCCTCCGGGAACTCCGGTTCCCTTTCTCGCAGCCATCGAGCCTTCGCTTGAAATCGGTGACGTAAATTTGCTTACAACCGGTGCCGCCACCGGCTTTCAGCAAACGTTCGTTCAGCCAGACCCGGATACGCGCATCGCGAATTTCAACACTCTCGCGAATGGCCCGTTTCCGCTAAAGGGAACCAACCTTCCCTATGACTCTTTCACCGGCGACACCACTCATCGCCTCTTCGAAATGTGGCAGCAATCCGACTGCAACATTGCCAACGCCACGCGCCACAATCCGTCCGGTTGCTTGAACGATCTTTATCCGTTTGTGATCAACACTTACACGAATATTCCCGACCCCTCGAGCGGTGGAGCGATCGACGACAACGGCGGCGGAAACTCCATGGCGTTTTATAACGTGCAGGCCGGCGATGCGCCGGTTTTGAAAGGCCTCGCCGACCAATATTCCATGAGCGACAATTTTCACCAGTCCGTGATGGGCGGGACGGGCGCAAACCACGTGATGCTCGGCCTGGGCGACGCCATCTTCTGGAGCGACGGCAAGGGCACTCCCACGACTCCGCCGGTCGCGGTCATTGCCAATCCCGAGCCACAGTCCGGAACAGACAACGTCTACACTGTCGATCTGGGATTTAACGGCAACTTCACCGAATGTGGCGACCCCGCTCAGCCCGGCATCGAGCCGATTCGCGATTATCTTGCGTCTCTTCCATACCATCCGGAGCCGCGCTGCGCTCCCGGCCACTTCTACATGATTAACAACGACTCGCCCGGATTTTTGCCGGATGGCACCATCGATACTGCCGGAATCTCGAGCGGCTTTTCGATCCCCCCGTCTAATGTCCGCACGGTCGGCGAAGCGTTGAACGACAAGCATGTTTCATGGGCCTACTACGGTGGGGCGTACAACGCCGCGGTAAATTTTCAGCACAATCCGACGAGCAAAGATCCTCTCGTGCTAATCGGCCAGGCGTATTGCAACATCTGCAATTTCGAATCGTATTCCTCGGCCATCATGGGCGAGGCGGCGCAGCGAGCGGCGCACATCAAGGACGCGACGGATTTCTTGGCCGCGATCGACAACAGCACGCTCCCCGCGGTCTCCTTCGTGAAGCCGGACGGCCTGATCGACGGCCATCCCGCGTCATCCAAACTCGACTTGTTTGAAGGAATGGTGAAAAACGTGGTCGACCACTTGAACGCCAATCCCGCGCTCATGGCCGAAACCGCGCTCATCGTCACCTTCGACGAAGGCGGCGGTTACTACGACTCAGGCTATATCCAGCCGCTCGATTTCTTCGGCGACGGTCCACGCATCCCGCTCATCGTTATTTCGCCGTTCACCAAGGGCGGCCACATCAATCACACTTACACCGATCATGTCTCCATTCTTAAGTTCATTGAAAAGAACTGGGGGCTCGATCCACTGACCCCGCGCAGCCGGGACAATTTTCCGAATCCGCGCGCAGACGACAACAATCCTTACGTTCCGAATAACAGCCCTGCCATCGGCGATTTGATGGATATGTTCAATTTTGGAGATGGCGACGGTGACAGCCAATAGCAGAGGGCATTAGAAAAGTGTTGTGGTCATGGACGGCGGGTTGACAACTTCGATCCGCCGCTCTTTTTTTCATTCGCGCCAGGTGCCTTGTTCGACGCCGGCACTTCTTTTGCGCCGGCTGGCTGGACGTTTTGAAGTGGTGCGCCCGCGGAGAGTCTTGCCCAAGCCTCCGGCGTAACCAGCAGAGTCGTTCGCACCGATTTACCGTCGCCGCGGTCGAGCTTTGTCACTTCCACCGAATTCAATAGCTGCAGGTACGCTTCACGTTCAGCCGGGTCCATCTGCTGACGCAATTTGGGATCGTTCAGTCCCGCTTGCGCCATTAGAGCGATTCCATTCAAAAACTCCGCCAGTTGCCGCATCGATGCTTCGTTCGGGCATTCGCCTTCGATCACGGCGCGAAATGATTCACCTTCGGGCTTGCCCGCCACGGAAATCCAGAGCAACTGATTCAACAGCCCCGCCAGTTGCGGCGAAGAAAAACCACCCGGCGTTCGCGAACTCAAGACCCCTCCGATCGCGGCGTCCTGCCGTATCAAGGCAAACACCGGCGTTCCAGCTAGTCGCGAGAAACGCTCCATCCATTCGGCGTGTCCGGCGTTGCTTGTGCCCGACGCAATCTTCGCGCTGATATCATCGCCGTCAGTCAGCGCGATTCGCTCATTCGAAATGAATTCTACGGAAATTTCTCGCCCCGGCTCACCGGTCGCAACGTGGAAAATCTCGTGCCCGTTGGTCTGCTCGCCCCGCCCGTTCTTCCGCAAATAGGTTTCAATTTTCTTCCGGTCAAACCTTCCATCTGCCAGCGCAAAATAATTTTGTTTTGCGCCCCGATTCGTCACAGCGATTCCCACTCGGTCCAAGTCCTTTTCGTAATCGAACGCCGTCTCCCTCACAAATTGTTTGTATTCCGGATCGGTCGTTGCGTTTCCCGTCGCGCTTGCGCCCAGCGTCTTCACCGCTTTCAGAATTGCGGCCCTGCGGAATTCCTCGATGTCCACATAAATTACAGCCGCCGCATCGGCCGGCAGCGCGCGCAGCAAAGTTTCGCGCGAATTTCCCGCCGCTGCAAAGTGCGCGTAGCCGAAGTAACCTCCCAGCGCGACGACTACTCCCACCGCAATTCGAGCGATCCATTTTTTCCGGCTCATTGTGCTCCTGGCGAAACTCTATCTTACGTTATCTCGCTTTTTGCGGTGGATAACCATCTCGGCGAGCCGCGCGGGTATCAGCAACCCGCCTCTTTTCTGTGACTTATCAACAGGTTTTCATCCTTGATTGCCCATCTTGATTTCTCACCTAACTTACTGTTATAATTGGCCTTAGTGACGTTGTAGAGAAGAGCACAAGCCGCCCTTTTTCCACAGACCTGGTGGTCCTGTTGCTGGCGCAGTTTTCGCCCCCTTGCAATTCTTATGCCCCTTCTGCTATTCTTACCCGGTTTGAGCGACGCTGGCGTAGCTCAGCTGGTAGAGCATCTGATTTGTAATCAGAGGGTCGGGGGTTCAAATCCCTCCGCCAGCTCCACCAGAGTTCGTAGGGGATTGAGGCGGAGCGGATCCAAGAGTTAAAATTGAACGGGCTGGTGTCTTTTGACACGAGTCCGTTTTGTGTTTCCGCGCGAGGCAACCTTCTGCACACGCATCGTTGTTACGGGACACGTTTTTTGCGTCCCAAGAAGTTTCTGGGACGGGTGGGTGAGTGGCTAAAACCAGCAGACTGTAAATCTGCCGCTCCTTGCGGGCTACGAAGGTTCGAATCCTTCCCCGTCCACCAGGCTCCAGGCGTCCAGCCGTAAGTAGTTCGCGGCTCTTGTTTGCAAACCGCAGGGCAATCGCATGAAGCGATGTTCGGCAGCGGCTAAATTGCGGCGGAAACGCCGCCAAGGCAAAGTGCGCCGAGTTGCCGGTAGTTTGGGTCGAGTGTCGCGGGGGCCGTTGTTAGTGGGAATGGGTTTGGCCTGGGTAGCTCAGTTGGTAGAGCGCGTCCTTGGTAAGGACGAGGTCACCGGTTCAATCCCGGTCCCAGGCTCCAGTTTGCCTCGAGCGTAGTTTGCAAGAGGTTGAGTGATTCGCAGGTTCGCGTGAAGAGTTTTCGTTGAGGCGTCGGGTTTGTTTTCACCGGGCGGGGGTAACTCAACGGTAGAGTCTCACTCTTCCAAGGTGATGGTTGCGGGTTCAAATCCCGTCCCCCGCTCCAAATATTTGCAGTGATGGCATTTTGCTGTTTGAACTGATTTGACGCGAGGACAACGCAATGGCCAAGGAGAAATTCGAGCGCAGTAAGCCGCACGTGAACATCGGGACGATTGGTCACATTGACCATGGCAAGACGACACTGACGGCGGCGATTACGAAGGTGTTGAGTAAGCACAACCCGAAGGTGGCATTCCGCGCGTTCGACACG
>DATLVG010000083.1:0-44525 GCA_035577625.1 Candidatus Dormiibacterota bacterium | reverse complement strand
TAGCGTAGCCGCTCCTGTTTACCTTGAGCCTCGAAGGGCCTGCGCTCTTACACCGATCTCGATCCGCTTTCAACTCCAACTGTGTAAGTCGGGGCGTTTTAGCCCCGGCCATGCTTGGCACTACTTAATGAATAGAAGGCCGCTTTTCGCCCTCACCATCCCGTAGCAAACAACCTCAACGCCGCTTTCTCCGAAATCTTCTGATACTTTGCGTACGCCGCCGCTGCGCGCTTTCGAACTTCCTCACCCGTCTCCCCGGCAATCCATCCATCGAGCGCTGCTTTTAGCGTGTAAGCCTCCGGCGCCATCAAGTTAGTCGTCCAGAGCAACGGCTCAGCCCCTGTCGGCTTCAGCGCCGCGCCAAAATATTGATTGCTCGCGCAGGCCAGAACGATCGCCTGCCTCTTTGCCGCGCCCGTCCCCTTAAATGTTTTCTCCAACGAAAAGTCCATCAACCCGTCATGCCCAACGTACACCACCAAATCTGCCTTCGCGTCCACGCTCTTCGAACCTGCTTTGTTTGTGGCGTTGAGCGTCATCGTTTTTTCTAGGCCCGCCGCCGCAGAAAGGAAGTCGGCAATGGCCTGTTTGATTTCGCTGCCGCGATACGCGTCAGCCACGATATAAGTCCCGGATGCATAGTTTTGGTATACGACGCGTTGGATAATTCTGTCGTCCATCCGCTGAGGCCTCCCCAATAGTACCCACTCCTTGCTCCGGTCGAAAAATGTGCGCACGCCAAACGCTGCACCCCAGTAGAGATTCCTGTCCGCGTCGTCCCCATTTCCGAGCGCAGCCGGCACAGGAACAATTCCTTGATGAGCGTTATCGGCAAGCGCAACAAAGACGTGAACCACACGGAGCTTGTCTTGTGCATGCGCATTGCTGCCTAGGAGTATGGCTGCAAGGAGAAAAGAAATACGGCTGGAACCACGTTTCACACGTCACCAATCACTGGCTATCGGCCACCCGCTTACTGCATCGATTCGTCAAATTCCTTCATCCAGCTTTTGCCCTTGAGCACTTCGCGCGGACGCGTCCCATCCGGCGGCCCCACAATTCCATCTTTCTCCATCAAATCGATCAAATGCGCCGCGCGGCCATACCCAATCCGCAAACGCCTCTGCAGCGTCGAAGTCGAAGCGCGCCCCATCTCGCAGCAGATGCGCACCGCATCCTGGTAAAGCTCGTCATCCGCTTCTTCGCCTCCGCCGTTCGGCGCGCCCTCAAAACCTTCTTCGACCTTCCCGTTCTCATCTTTCGGCGCCTCCAGCAACTGCTCGTTGTACTTCGCTTGCGCTTGCTGCCGCCAGAAATTGCACACGTCGGTAATCTCGTCTTCCGAGACAAGCGGTCCGTGAATGCGATGTAGCCGCGACGAACCCGCCGGCAAATAGAGCATGTCGCCCTTGCCGAGCAGAGATTCCGAACCGTTCGAGTCCAGAATCGTCCGCGAGTCCACTTTGCTCGCCACCCGGAACGAAATGCGCGCAGGAAAGTTCGCTTTGATCAATCCCGTAATCACGTCCACGCTCGGACGCTGCGTTGCCAAAATTAAGTGAATGCCCACGGCGCGCGCCATCTGCGCGAGTCGCGTGATGGACTCTTCCACGTTGTTCGTGTCCACCATCATCAAGTCCGCCAATTCGTCAATGATGATCACGAGGTAGGGAAGCGGTTTGTGCTCGCTCTGGTCGACATTCTCAAACAACGAAAGCGATTGCTGCTTCTGAAACGTACGGTTGTACTGGTCGATGTTCCTCACGCCGCGCTGTGCGAGCAGCTTCAACCGGTTTTCCATCTCCCGCGTTGCATTCCGCAAAACGTTTGACGCCACCTTGGGGTCTGTCACCACCGGAGCAATCAGGTGCGGAATCCCTTCGTACAAATTCAATTCCAGCCGCTTCGGGTCGACCAAAACTATTTTCACGTCGTCCGGCGTCGCCTTGTACAAAATGGACATCAGCAGCGAATTGATGAAAACGCTCTTACCGGTTCCCGTCGAACCTGCAATCAGCAAGTGCGGCATCGAAGCCAGATCGGTCACACGAATGCGCCCGTGCAAGTCGCGCCCCATCGCCAGCGTCAGTTTGCTTGGCGAACCCACAAACTCCTGCGCTTCCAGAATCTCGCGCAGCGCAATCGTTTGGCGGTTGATATTCGGCACTTCAATGCCGATTGTGGATTTCCCCGGAATGCGCTCGATCAAAATCGATTCCGCCTGTAGTGCAAGACACAAGTCTTCCGTCAATCCGATAATCCGGCTGTACTTGATGCCCGCTTCCGGCTTGTATTCGAATGTCGTCACCACCGGCCCGGGATTGATCTGCGTCACGCGCCCCTGCACATCGAACTCAAGGCACTTTTCTTCAATCGCTCGTGCCCGCATCTTTAGCTCTTCTTCATCCAGTTTCTGCGAACGTTCTCCCTCGCGCAGCAAACCGATCGAAGGCAGCCGGTAATTCGGGTTATCCTTCGCTATCTTTGGCTCCCCCAATTTCTTCGTGCCCTTTTCCGGCTTGTCCTGATTCATTACAAAGATCGGCGCCTTATGTGCAGCCTTCTTCGGATCTTCTTCTGCATCCTGGCTTGTCACGCCGCGAAATACGTCGCCATCGTCTTCGAGATGGATCGTCTTCGGCGGTTCATTCAAGACTGCCGCGCTTCCCACCGACTGCGCCGGCGCCGGCTTCCGTCCAATCAGCCGGTTCGCTTCCACTTTTCGCCGCATGCGTTTCTGTTCGCGCTCTTGTTGCCACGCGTGCCAGCGAGCTTGCACTTTTTGCAAAATGCCCAGCTTCTGCGCCGCGCCAATCGGTCCGGTCGAACTCATCGCCCACGCGTGCGTATTTCCAAACGAAAAGCTGGTCGTTAAAAACAGCGCGGTCACAAAAATCGCGCCGGCCACAATGTACGCGCCCTTATTCAGCGTCGCCAAAAGCATACCCGCAATAAACGCTCCCGCAACGCCGCCTGCCGGAATCGCCCCGCGAACCTCGGGGAAGGGAATCATCGTCAGCAGAGAAGGAATCGAGATTACAAGCAAGCCGTAGCCAATTAGCGTGGCAACTTGCGACTCCACCGCGCGGCTGCGGAACCATTTCCAGCCCACTGCGAGCAACGCCATCGGCAAAAGAAACGCGGCGTAGCCGAGAACCTGAAAGACCGCGTCAGCCCCGTAGGAACCGATGGGCCCGATCCAGTTCTGGATCGCCACATTCGGACTGCCGGCGACATTAAAAGATGGGTCCTTCGGCGAATAGGAAAGGAGCGCGCCCGCGATCAGCAACGCCACCACGATACACAAAAACCCAATCAGCTCATTGAGCCGCTTATTCTCAGTCGGAGTAAGGAAGCGCACTAAATTCTCCTCAGCTTTTGGGGAAGGCTGAGAGTCGCAAGCAAGACCGGCGCTGGGCTCTTGCTATGGAGGAACGCCCAAATCATATCAGACCCAACCCATCGCGCAAATCGAAGTTGCCCTCTGTTTCCATTCCTTCATCACCATATCGTCTCAAACGCCTTCGCCTTCCGAATCTTCTCGTCTGCTGTCACCAGCGGAATCCCCTCGGCCAGTGCCGTCGCTCCGATGACCTGATCTACTGGGTTTCCGGGATAGGATTCCGGCAATTCGACCAGCCGAAGGCATATCCGCGAAAGGACAGGAAGAACAAAAAAGGTGGATTCAATGTCAGACAGGTACGCTGCCAAGTTGTCGCCTGCCGCAATTCGCTGCTTACGCGCAAGAATGCTTATCTCCACAAGCGTAACGGCGGAGATAGCAAGTGGCGTACCTTCCTTCCGAGCCACCTTCATCGCCGTTCTCGCCGTTGAGGAGAGTCTTTCGGGCTCGGACAAGGACCAGACCACAACGTGCGTGTCCAAGAGAATCACGCGAGGTCGCCCCATTCCTCCGGTGTTGCGGCGGGAGCGACGATGTCGCCATGGATTTTGATCTTTCCTTTCCAGCGTCCGAAGAATTCATCTTTTCCATCGTCGATGGGGATCAGTTTCGCGACGGGCTTTCCGCGCTTGGTAATCACCACCGTCTGGCGCTTCTTTTGCACTTCATCCATCACCGCAAGGCATTGCGCCTTGAACTTGCCCGCCGGCATTGTCCGTGTTTTCATCGCCTACCCTTCTTTATGACCATGGTCACGAGGAATTGTCAAGGGGAGTAACGCCGCGCCTTCGCTCGAATGGATTCCGGGCCTAGTGTGGGCCTGCTCGCAGGAACGCCAGCAGTAGCACGATAATTCCAAACACTAGCCGGTAAATGACAAACAGCCTCAGCGTGCGCGTCTGTAGATAGCGAATGAAAAAAGCGATGACAAAATAACCCGCCGCGCCGGATACCAGAATACTCACCGCGAGCGTCGAAATCGGCAGGTCGAGGCCGCCGGCTTTGTGCATCTTGATTAGTTTTGGAAGTTCGCTCGCCACGGCCCCCGCAATCACCGGCGCGGAAAGCAAAAAGGAAAACCGCGTCGCCGCTTCCCGTGTGAGTTTTCGAAAGAGCCCAGCCGTAATCGTGATTCCCGACCGCGATACTCCCGGCCACAATGCAATCGCCTGCGCCGTGCCAATTCCAATCGCGTCGCCCCAATTCGACTGCTCCAGCTTTCTCGTGAGTCCCTGCATCGAATCGGCCACCCACATCAACAGTCCCACCGCGACAAGCGAAACGCCCACGATCATAGGCGTGCGCAATGTGTCCTCGACCTGGTGATGGAATAGTTTGCCGACA
This sequence comes from Candidatus Dormiibacterota bacterium, assembly GCA_035577625.1. Lineage (GTDB taxonomy): Bacteria > Acidobacteriota > Terriglobia > Acidiferrales > UBA7541 > Acidiferrum. The sequence goes on along the minus strand of DATLVG010000083.1, from coordinate 39,778 downwards.
ACCGCGGCCGGAATCGTTCCCGCGACCATGTACCAGAACATTCGCCGATGCTGGCTCACCTCTTCGACGGGAGCATTCGCCGGATATTTTCCGCCAAGCCCGCAAACGATCAGCGTCAGCCAGTCCTTGAAGAAATAAAGCACCACGGCCAGCAGCGTGCCCGCGTGCAGCGCCACGTCAAACGCCAGTCCCGGATCGGGCCAACCGAGCAGCCAGGGAAATAGAATCAAATGCGCGGTGCTGCTCACCGGCAAAAATTCCGTGAGCGCTTGCACCAGCGCCAGAATAATCGCGTGAAGTAGGGACATGGAGGTTTAGGCTTCCTTTGATCCCGGCGTGGCCGGCGCCTTCACTTTGCCGTCAAGGGTGAGGCGTTTGCGCATTTCGTACGCGTCCAGATGACCGGGATAATAGTTTTTCAGCACCGCTTCGATACGATAGCCATGCCGTTGCCAGAAGGCAACGCCCGCTTCGTTCGTTAGTGCAGTTTCGAGCAGCATCGTGCGCACGCCGCGAAATCGCAGATTGTTTTCGCTCTCCTGCAACAGCAACGTTCCAATTCCTTTGCGGCGACGCGATTCGGCTATGTCCAGGGTCATCACGTGGCCGAGCGGCGGGTTTTCTTCCGTCAGAATGAATCCAACGAGTTCTTTGTCATCGAATGCCACGAGACATTCCGCTCCAGTTTGCGCCATGAAATGTTTCAGCATCGTTTTGGAATACGCGATTCCCGCCGGAAAGCATCTTTGGTCCAGTTTGAAAAGTGCTGGAAAATCCTTGACGTCGGCTTGGCGGATGGCGATGCTCACGGCCCCCGATTCTAGGCCAGACTGGCTTTTGGCGTGAACGATTTGAATTTCGCAAATCGCTGCTCGGTCGGCGCTGAACTCTGCTATGCTCCTTTTGCTGCGGTTGCCGCAGCAAGCTTTTACTTCTCTTTTGGAGGCGCCTGTGCGAACCGAAGTTCCTCGCCGCGAGGATTGCGCCTCCGTGTCTCTTCTTTAGTTCTTTTCGAAGGCAAATTCCTCTCCGCGATTCGCAATCCCTCGTGATTGATTCCTTTTCCCGCCGGAGACGCGCCGCGTCTCTGTGAGCTTGAGGAGATTTGCGTGGTTTCATTACAGGATTTGGGCTGGTGCGAGTTTTTTGAAAAGCAGTGGCAATCGAACAGACTCGACGGTTCGATTCGAGCAAGGGTCAGCGAAGAAAATCGCGGCCTATACAAAGTCGTTTCTGAGCGCGGCGAACGCTGGGCCGAGTTGCGCGGAAAGCTTCGCCACGAAGCAATTTCGCGCGAAATGTTGCCGGCCGTCGGCGACTGGGTCCTTGCGGAAGAACACGGGGAGCGTTTGAGCATCCATTTTGTGTTCGAGCGTCGAAGTAAATTTTCCCGCAAGATGGCCGGCAAGAAAACGGAAGAACAAATCGTCGCGGCAAACGTCGACACGGTTTTGCTGGTCAGTTCGCTCAATCGCGAGTTCAACGCGCGCCGCATCGAAAGATACCTCACGCTTGCGTGGGAAAGCGGCGCCCGCCCCTTCATTGTTTTGAACAAATCCGATCTCTGCAAGAACATTGCTGAGCTTCACGACGACGCGGAAGCCGCAGCGATGGGCGTGCGAACGATCGTTGCCAGTGTCGTCAGCGGCGACGGAATCGCGGAATTGCGTGAAATCGTTCGTACCGGCGGCACGACTGCGCTTCTCGGTTCCTCCGGCGTTGGAAAATCTTCGCTCGTCAACTCTATCCTTGGCAGGGAAATTCAAATGACGAACGAAACGCGCGAGGGCGACGACAAGGGGAGGCATACGACGACTTCCCGGCAACTGATTGTCGTTTCGGGCGGAGGGATATTGCTCGATACGCCGGGGATGCGGGAACTGCAACTGTGGGACGCGAGCGAAGGAATTGCGCAGGCTTTTGCGGACGTCCAAGAGCTGGCGCAGGGTTGCAAGTTCCGGAATTGTTCTCACAAAGACGAACCGGGTTGCGCGGTGCGTGAAGCGATGGATAAGGAGCGTTTGGCGAATTATAACAAGCTGCAGCGCGAGGAAGAGTTCCTTGAATCGAAACAGGATGATGCGTTGCGCGCGCGACGCACGAAAGAGCTGCGAAAAATGATGAAGGGCGTGAACCGGTTCTACCGCGATCGAGGGCGATGAACCTGAGCCTAATATCTAAACGCGAAGACGCGGAGGAGGCAGAGAAGAGGGAATGTGTCACAGCGTGAAGTCCAGAATTCTTGGTTTGGCCAACGTGGAGGATGGCGTAGAGGGAACGGTGAGGCCGAGGGCTTTGATGGTGACTGGGTCGGGAGTGGTGACGCCATCTTTGCGGGTGACAACGGAGAAGCCGCCGGCGTAGTCCCACATGGTCCAGCCGATGTTGTATTTCTCCAGTGTGGTGCGGACGTCGTGAATCCACGCGGCGCGGTCGGCGGGATTGGATGTTCCACGGTAGACGCCAAATTCATTGCAGGTCAGCGGCACATTCCAGCGCTTGCCCCATGCGGCAGCCTCGGCAATTTCGGCGTCGATGCGTGCGGCATTCCAGTGGTCGAGACCGTAGCGCTCTATGCTTTGTTGGTTGATTGGATCAGGAGCCTGGGCGTGCGCGGCGGCCACGTTTTCAGGGGTCGAGGGGTACGGAAGATTCGTCAGATAGTGTTGAAAATTCGTGGACCATGTTGCGCCTTGATGGGTAAAAATGTGCGGATCATAGAAATGGAAATTGTAGATAACGTTGGAGTCGCGAAGCGGTTCGAGCGCGAGAAGCTCATTCGATGAAGACCAATTCGCTCCGGCAGCGATGATCGTGTGATTCGGCGCTCCTTCGCGAATGGCGCGAGCCAGCCGCGCTTGCACGCCCATCCAGCGGTAACGGTCTTTGAATTCCGGTTCGTTCAAAATTTCAAAGAAAACTCTCTCGGGATCGAGCGATGAGTAGTGTCTTGCGAGCGCGCGCCAATAATCTTCAAACTGCTCGACAAAACTGTCGTCGCTTGAGAGTTTTTGTTTGAAGTCGCTTTCTGGGTGAATGTCGATGATGACGTAGAGATTCTGATCGAGAATCATTTTCACGGCGGCGTCCACCATCGCCAGATATTCCGACGGGATGCGGTCGGCCTGGCCGCGGCGGAACATCGGATCGCAATTCACCGTGAAGCGAACGTGATCGAAGCCCATCGCTTTGATCAGCGCGATATCTTGCGCGTTGTCGTACGCGTCGAAATGTTCCTTTGTGTATCCTTTCGGGTCGAAGACTTGCGAGAACCAGTGACTGAGATTTATTCCGTGACGCAAGTGTTGTGCGCGTTTGAAGGCGAGGGAAGTATCTTGTGAAAAAATTTGCGTCGTGGCGGCAAGGCAAAAAACGAGCATCAGAATGGCACGGGCGGCCGTTATGGCCGCCCGTGGGGTCGAAAGTTTGCTGAGTTCATTCGTCAAGTAGTCTGGATTAACTCGCGCCACGATTCCTCACTTCGTTCGGAATGACAGCGGTTGTGGGTGGCGTGGTCATCACAGTTTTACGGTGACGGTTTTAACTTCGGTGTAGTTGGCCAGGCCATATTCGCCGAGTTCACGGCCAATGCCGGATTGTTTGAAGCCGCCGAACGGGGCCGCAGCGTCGAAGACGTCGTAGCAGTTGACCCAGACCGTGCCGGCGCGAACGGAGTCGGCAATGGCGTGAGCCTTGGTGATGTCTTGCGTCCAAACGGCGGCGGCGAGGCCGTACATATTTTTGTTGGCGCGTTCGACGACTTCGCCGAGGTCCTTGAACTTGAGAATGGACATGACCGGGCCGAAAATTTCTTCCTGCGCGATCTTCATGTTGTCCTGCACGTCGGCGAAAACGGTGGGCTCGATGAAATAGCCTTTGTCGCCGACGCGGTTGCCGCCCGCAACGAGCTTTGCTTTTTCCTGTTTGCCGGACTCGATATAGCCCATGACTTTGTTGAATTGTTCCTGGTCAACCTGCGGGCCTTGCTCTGTGTTCTTATCGAAGGGATTACCGACGATGCGCTTTTTGGCGCGCGCGACGCTACGGTCGACAAATTCGTCGTAACATTTTTCTTCGACGAAAGTGCGAGAACCTGCGCAGCAGCACTGCCCTTGATTGAAGAAGAGCGCGAAATGCGCGCCTTCGACGGCTTTTTCCATGTCGGCGTCGTTGAAAATAATGTTGGGACTCTTTCCGCCTAGTTCGAGCGTGACGCGCTTCAAATTTGTTTCCGCGGCAGCTTTCATTACGAGGTGTCCGACTTCGGTGGAACCGGTGAACGCGACCTTATCGACATCCATGTGGCGAGCGATCGCGGCGCCGGCAGTCGGTCCATAACCCGGAACAAGATTGACGACACCTTCCGGAAAACCTGCTTCGAGCATGAGTTCGCCGACCCGCAGCGCGGAGAGTGGCGTTTGTTCAGCGGGCTTCATGACAACGGTGCAGCCGGTTGCGAGCGCGGGACCGAGCTTCCACGCTTGCATGAGAAGCGGGAAATTCCACGGAATAATTTGACCGACGACGCCGACGGGTTCGTGCTTGGTGTAGGTGAAATAGCGGCCGGTGACGGGAATGGTTTTGCCCTGGAGTTTGTCGGCCCAACCCGCGTAATAGCGATAGCACGCGATGGTGAGAGGGAGATCGGCGGCACGGGCGACGCTGTAGGGTTTGCCGTTGTCGAGCGCTTCGAGTTGGGCGAGTTCGTCGGCGTGTTTTTCGATCAGATCGGCGAGCTTATTCATGAGCAAGCCGCGTTGTGAAGCGGGCATCTTCTTCCACGCGCCTTTTTCAAACGCGGCACGAGCGGCGGCGACGGCTTTGTCGACGTCGGCGGCATCGGCTTCGGCGACGTGGGTAATGACTTCGCCGGTGGCGGGGTTGATGGTCGGGAAGGATTTGCCGGAAGCGGCGTCTACCCATTTGTTGTTGATTAGAAGTTTGTTGGCGCTGATTTTAATGGTGGGTTCCAAGACTGCTGTTGCCATAGAAGGCCTCCTTGCGAAATATGGGGGTGGGGCGACCCTTCGCGAGAAACGCTCGGGGCTAAACCCTTGCAGGGTACTCCCGCAGGGAAGAGGAAGCAATGAGGGAACGAACTAAGGAGAAGAGGAAAGCTGCCCGAATTTAGTTAACAGAATGACGCCACCCCCTCCCCTTGTTTTGTGAGCGTTGATTCTAAAGGGGGTTACGAGCGACTCTTTCATAAGCGTTCATTCCAAAGGTACTTAGCCGCTTTAGGGCTTCCGGTGGTCGCTCGGAGAAGTCCGGCGAAAGCTGGATTAGCATCTCTCGGCGGATGCTCAGTGTTTGTAAAGGGGCGAACTGAGAAGTCGGGCGCGGACAAACAAAGGCAGCGCGAAAAATCGGTCGGCACAATTGAGCGAAGGAATGGAAATAGAACAGCTGTACTTGCCGCGCTGCCACGGCAAGATTTGGGAGCTTGGCTCCACACAAGTTCACGAAATAACATTGCCAAGAGCGCGGGGGCAGGCTATAAAACCGCGCGGGACTACCAAGGGTGGTGATTTATGACAAGGGATGAAGAGGAAAAGGAAGAGCGGCAGGTTTCGCGGCGGCAATTGTTGAAGGCGGGCGTAGGGTTGATTGGCGCCGGACTGGCGATCGGCGAAGGGCCGGTGTTTGGCCCGGAGCAGCCGTCGGCTTCGGCCACAGCATTACCCAGCGCGAATGAATCGATGGTGGGCGCGAAATTTGAACCGCGCGATGTGGTGCGCGTAGGAATTATTGGCGTGGGCGGGCGCGGCACGGGAATGCTGGGAAATTTCCTGGCACTCGAGCACGTGCAAGTGAATGCGATTTGCGACGTGGTACGCGATAAAGCAATTCATGCGCAGGGAATGGTGGAGAAAGTCGGCGGCAAGAAGCCGGAGATTTACACGAACGGCGACCACGATTTCGAAAATTTGTGCAAGCGGGATGATCTGGATTTTATTTATGTTGCGACGCCATGGGACTGGCATGCACCGATGGCGCTGGCCAGCATGACGATGGGGAAACACGTTGGAGTGGAAGTACCGGCGGTGAATACGCTGGAAGAGTGCTGGCAGATCGTGGATACGTCGGAAAAAACGCGGCGGCACTGCATGATCATGGAGAACTGCTGCTACGGGGAAAACGAGCTGCTTATTCTGAACATGATTCGCGCAGGACTGTTTGGAGATTTGCTGCACGGAGAAGCCGCGTACCTTCATGATTTGCGGGAGGAGATTTTCGGAGACAAGGGCGAAGGGCTGTGGAGGCGCGCGCCGCATACGTCGCGGAATGGCAATCTTTACCCGACACATGGATTGGGACCGGTGTCGAATTACATGGGGATTAATCGTGGAGACCGGTTCGATTATCTGGTGTCGATGAGTTCACCACAAAAAGGCTTTGATGCATATCGCGAGGCAAAAATTCCGAAGGACAGCCCGAAGTGGAAAGAGAAATATATTTGCGGCGACATGAATACGTCGCTGATCAAAACGGCGAATGGATTGACGATCATGCTGCAGCACGATGTGAGCAATCCACGGCCTTATGACCGAATCAACCAAATTAGCGGAGTGAAAGGAATATTCCGGGATTATCCGGAGAGGATTTATTTCGATGGGCAGCCCGGCGAAGAAGCATGGACCGGAATTGAACCATACAAAGCAAAATATGGGCACAAGCTTTGGAAAGAAGAAGGGGAAGCGGCGAAGGGACGCGGCCACGGCGGAATGGACTTCATTATGTTTTACCGACTGGTACAGTGCATGAGGGAAGGACTTGCACCGGATATGGATGTGTACGACGCGGCAAGTTGGAGCTCTCCGGCGGCGTTGAGCGAAAAATCGGTGGCGCAGGGCAGCGCGCCGCTGAAGTTCCCGGACTTTACGCGGGGAAAATGGAAAGAACGGAACGGAGCGTCGATTTAATGGCGACAACGACGGCGACGATGGATGCGAGCGCTCCGCGGCGGAATGTGGCCGTGGATGCATATCGCGGATTCGTGATGCTGTTGATGATGGCGGAGGTGCTGCGGTTTTCCGAAGTGGCGCGCTCGTTTCCAGGGAACTGGTTCTGGCGATTCTTGAGCTTCAACCAGAGCCATGTGGAGTGGGCGGGCTGCTCGCTGCACGATACGATTCAGCCAGGATTTTCGTTTCTGGTGGGAGTAGCGCTGCCGTATTCGATTGCGAGCCGGGTCGCGAAGGGAAAGAGTTTTGGGAATCAGCTGGGTCATGCGATCTCTCGATCGTTGATTCTTATTTTTCTTGGATTCTTTCTGCGCTCGCTTGGGCAGCCGCAAACGTATTTTACGTTTGAAGATACGTTGACGCAGATCGGGCTTGGATACGTTTTTCTGTTTCTGCTGGGATACGCGAAAGAGAAGTGGCAGTGGATTTCACTGGGCGCGATTTTATTTGGCTATTGGCTGACTTGGGCGCTGTATCCGGCGGCGGGGGCGGGGTTCGATTGGCAATCGGTGGGCGTGCCGGCGGATTGGACGCATCACTACAGCGGGTTGATGGCGCATTGGAACAAGAATGCAAATTTCGGAAATGCGTTCGACCAGTGGTTCCTGAATTTGTTTCCGCGGATGAAGCCGTTTTTATTCAACGAGGGCGGATATTTGACGCTGAGTTTTATTCCAACGCTCGGGACGATGATTTTAGGATTGATAGCAGGGCAATGGTTGCGGGCGGCGGCACCGAAGATTCCGTTTCGGAAATTGCTGCTGGCGGGAGTACTGGGGCTGGCTGCGGGATCGCTGCTACATGTGGCGGGGATTTGCCCCGTGGTTAAAAGGATTTGGACGCCGAGCTGGACTTTGTTTAGCGGGGGAATTTGTTTTCTAACGCTGGCGGCGTTCGCGTGGATTATTGAGGGCAAGGGTTACCGCAAGTGGGCGGTGCCGTTGGTTGTGATTGGAATGAACTCGATTGCTGCGTATTTGATTGCCCACCTGTTGCCGGATTTTGTGATTTCGTCGTTTGACACACATTTGGGGCCGCGGGTGTTTGCGTTTGCGGGTAGGGCGTTGCAACCGTTGATACAGGGGATTGCGATGTTGCTAGTCTACTGGTTGATTTTGTTGTGGATGTATCGCAAGAAACTTTTCTTGCGGATCTGAGTTACGCGTAAGGTCGCGCCTTCCGGTACGGTGAACCTGAAAGCTTACGAAGATTTCGTATTTTCTCTGGTCAGCGAGATGACTGGCATCTTGGCGTCTGCCGGGAGATCGTGCCAACTCAGGCGGCCGGAGTGTTCCGTTGTACGCTAGAACTTCAGGTGATTTTCATCGCCGTCGGGATCTTTCCAGTCAAAAGAGAGCGATTTGCCAGAGACAATGAGATTACGGATCGGAAGACTTTCCGAGAGAGTCTTGTTGGTGATGGTCATGTCTGCCTGTTCGCCCTCTCCGGACGTCGTAAATGTGCAAACGCGGATTCCGCCAGCGAGCGTTCCGTTCTCCTTGTGAAGCTCGAGGATGAAATAAGAAGTGCCGGCGTGCACGGCGCTCCATGTGCCAGCGAACTGGTCGCTATCAGCGGCAGCAGCTGTAGGTTGCGACGCCTGCTGAGCAAAACCGACGAAAGCGGACGATGCGGTAAGGATAAAGGTGGCCAAAACGAATACCGTGGTGAATCCGGTTTGATGCCAGCGGATGTTGTTCTTTGATTTCATTGCGCCCCCCCACGGAGAGATTGGATCGAACAGGCCCGAAGCTGAGAAAGTGAACTTCCCGGAGCCATGTGATGCGGCTCTCGGTTGAGCGGTTGCTAGAACCAGCTCACTTGACACAAGTCAAAGTACACAAATCGGGGCCGACAAAGCGGTAAAGACCTAGACCTGAAGCGAGCGCAGGTAGGGGACGCTGGCCTTCATTAGGTCGAGGTTCATTTCGACGAAATAGTTTTTGATGTTGGCGGATTTGGCGGCGGAAAAGATTTTTTTCCAGTCGAGGGAATCCTGGCCGATGACGGCGTAGGTATTCTTCTTGAGATCCCAGCCCTGGACGTGCATGGAGATGAATCGGGTGGGATATTTGGTGAGGTATTCGGCAGCGTCGTAGCCGTCGGCGATAGTGGAAACTTGAAACTGGAACTGGACGAATTTTGGGTCAAGGAGTTCGAGGAGAAGGTCGTAAGTGCGTTTGTCGTTTACTTTGCTCAGTTCGAAGCCTTCGTTGTGGAGGCCCTGCGTGATGCCCGATTTTGCGGCGAGTTCGCCGATTTTGTTGTATTCGTCGGCAAAGCGTTTTACATCGTCGAGCGTAGGGTTTTTGGGACCGCTGAGGGTAGGGACGAGCATTTGCGTGAGTCCGATTTCTTTGGCCCAGGCGATGCGAGCGGGCTGATCTTTGCGAAGTTCGTCGATGCCGAAATGGGAGCTGACGCAGGTGACGCCATTGTCGGAGAGGATTTTTTTGAGTTCGGCGGCGGAATACTTGGCCAGGCCAGCAAAGCCGGAGTCGGCGTAGCCGACGGGCGAGCAGAGTTCGATGGATTGGAAGCCGGCGTCAGCGAGTGTTTTGATGGTCGCTGGGAAATCTTTGGCGATTAGTTGGCGGACGGGCCAGGTTTGGCAGCCTATGGGAAGGCCCAGGGGATTCGCGTAGGCTTTTGCGGGAAGCGACGCGAGGATTGATGCGGCGGCGGTGGATTTGAGGAATGTACGTCGAGATTGGTTGGACATTGCGCCTCCAGGGAAATTGAGTTCGACATCGAAGACGTTTCGTTGAAACCTTGCCAAGCATTGCCCCGGCCTGAAGCGCCTGGACTACGCAAAGCAAGAAAGGCGCAGCCCTCCACAGGTAACAAGAGAGGCTAGGCCACTACAGATCCCAGCCGGGGCGACGGTCGGGCTTGACGATTTTGTCGGCGGCTTCGGAATTCGGAACTTTGAGATTGACGCGATCCCATTTTAATTTTTGTCCGGTTTGGGAGGCGACGTTGCCGAGCAAAAGAGTTTCGGTGACCATGGCGGAAAATTCAAAATTGCCGCCGGGCTTTGTCTTGCCACCTTTTGCAGCGTCGAGCCATTCGCGTTCGTTGCCGGGAGAACGCGGCAACGTTTTTGGCGGTGACTGAAAAGCTCTCATTTTGGCGTCGGGAATGAGGCGCGGCTTGGCGCCATTGAATCCACAGAGAATCTTTCCTTTGTCGCCGACGAAGAGGAGACCTTCTTCGCCATCTTCACCTTCCATGGTGAAGGGGCGGTCGGCTTCAAGTTCTTCGGGGCGCGGCGGCCTTAGGCCCCCGTCATACCAAGTGAATTTTACGGAAGGCATGTCGCCGCGAGCGGGAAAGTTGAAGGTAATCATCGATGCGTTCGGGTAAGTTTCGGGATAACGATCGGTGGAGCTGGCTTCGACGCTCGAAGGAGCTTCGAGCTTCAGAACGCGGAAGATAGTGTCGAAACTGTAGCAGCCCATGTCGCCGAGCGCACCGCAGCCGAAGTCAGCCCAGCCGCGCCAGGAAAAGGGAAGATAGACGTGATTGTAAGGGCGCGCGGGTGAGGGGCCGAGCCAGAGATCCCAATCAAGGCCGTCTGGAACCGGCTCGGAGGCAGCAGGGCGGTCGATTCCTTGCGGCCAGAAGGGGCGGCTGGACCAATTGTGAACTTCGCGGACCGGGCCGATGGCGCCGGCCCAGATCCATTCGCAGAGAAGTCGAGTGTCTTCAGAGGCTTGATTGCCGACGGCGATTTGCGTGGCGACCCCAGTTTCGCGGGCGATGTCGGAGATGCGGCGGGCTTCGTAGATAGTGTGCGTAAGCGGCTTCTGGCAGAAAACGTGTTTGTGTTTGCGCATGGCCGCGGCGGAGATGGCGGCGTGCGAGTGATCGGTGCCGCAGACGACGACGGCGTCGAGATCTTTTTCTTTTTCGAGCAGTTCGCGGAAATTGGAATAGGCCGCACAGCCGCGTGAGTTTCCGGAGCGGGAGCCAGTGGCGTTGTAGGCGTCGACGATTTTTTGCGCGGGTTCGCGGCCAGCGACACCGCCGGTGACTTTCAGAGTGTGCGAAAGCTGGATGGGGTCGTCGGGACTGAGCCAGTCCCAGCCGGAGGAGACGCCGAGAAGATTGCGGACGGAGTTGCAAAACTCGTGTGTGCTCCATTGCGGGTAGTTCGAACCGGATTTATTGACGTCGCAGACGGCGATGCCTTGCACATCCGGCTCTTTGAGAAAATGAAACATTACGCGCATGCCCTGTGCGCCGACGCCGATGAAAGCGAGATTGAGTTTGTCGCTGGGAGCGACATAGCCGAAGCCGCCGAGAACGTGGCGCGGCACGATGGAGAAACCAAGGCCGGCGGCGGTGGATTGCGCGAGGAATTTGCGGCGTGATACGGCATTGTTGGAGGCGTTGCGAGAGCTGCGTGGATTCTTCATGGCAAGTCTCCTGAGTCTGAACGCGGGTACTTTACACAGGATTGAACCGTTTGAATACAGAAAATCGGGAAGTAGCAGGGTTAGGCAAAAACAAATCTGCGAACGAACTCGAAGAATCGGCCAGGCCTTGCCCTTTGGGACAGGGTGAAAGGTAACAGAAGTACTAAGGGGTTTACCTGCTTGATGTTTATTACAGTGTTTTTACACTAGAGCGGTGCAACTCGAAGACGGCGCACAAGCCCAGGCAGATCAACACAGGAGTCAAACTGTGTCACCAGACAGGCGCCATACGAGCCGCCTCATTATGCGTGTGCCTATGCGTATCCGGAGTCTATTGCGACCACAGCAAGAGCACGCGGTGGAGTCCATGAACATTTCGATTCGAGGTGTGTACTTTGCGACGGACGCGACCTTAGAGCAAAAAGAAGAAATCGAAATTCGGCTACGTATGCCAGAACAACTGATGGCCGGTCAGATGACGGACTGGTGCTTTACTGGGCGAGTGGCGCACGTGCAAAAACTTGGAAAAAACGGAAAGCAGGGCGTCGGAGTGCAATTCCTCTACTATTCAGCGGGCGAGAAAAAATTCGAATAGAACGGCTTTCTAAACTTTCCAGGGATTTTACAAACCAAAATACCAGATGTGGCTTTCGAGATTGGGGCGGCGCAGACGTTTTCGTCTAGCGCGACGGAGAGCTTCGCGATCCTACCGTTGGGCTGAATTTCGCGAGAATGCCGGTGGAGGATGGGGCGGGTGCGGTGCCGTCCTGTGGGCTGCTGATCGCCTCGTTTTGATGTGTACGGAGTCGCGGAGGACAAGACAAATCATCTCCCACATGCAATGGGCGCCATGAGGCAAAGGACAGGTCCGAACGGCCAAGCGCAGGTCGACTCGACGAGAGTCAGCGGCAGTCGAAATCTCGTAAACTATTAAAAACAAGCACGTTAACAATACTAGTTTTAGTACCACCGTCGCGGGGAGGAGTAGATCGTACAGGGTTTCAAAATGGACCCCTGTACCATAGTCCGGCTCTCATGGCTGCCGCACCCTGTACATACGGCCAGGGCGCACTCTACGAAAGGCATTTCTTAGAGAGGGTGCAAGTGATTCAGCCCGCGGCCCGAAAGGCACAGGAAAGACTTTCGGCCCATGAGGATCTTACTAACGTTCGCATTCGTCGCCGCGGGATTCCTGCTATCGGAACCGAAAACCTATGTTGATGCGCTCAGAAGCTATGACGGCGTCGCGTACCTGGACGAGACATGCTCGGCGCTGATCTGCAAGGCGCACGCGAAGGTGAGCAAGACGAAAGCAGACTGCACTGCAAAGGAACTTTGGGAAGGGTGCGACGGCAAGCTGGAAGAAGTGACGAATGCGGCGAGCCTGGCGAAGCTGGATTGGACGAAAGTACAGCCGGGCGATGTGCTCGCGGTGAATGGAGTACATGTGGTGGCGTACCTTGGTGACGGGCAGTGCATCGACTCCGACCCGCTGCAGGGCGGTGTTGCGGAAGTGAGCGCGGAGACGCTGGCGGCGAAGACAGGTGACATGTGGTTCAACGGCCCGGTGAGAGTGGAGCGCTGGCTGAAGTAAGAGAGATTGGAAGAAAGAGAATTTGCTGCGGATGGGGAAGATGCCATCCGCGGTTTGTTTTTGTGGACGGGAAATTAGTCGGACGGAAGTTCTGTATTCGGAGCGGGAAGATCGGCGGAAGCGTCGCTGGCGGATAAGTTCGGAGAGGGTGCTCGCTGGGCCCTCGCGCGTGTGACATAGATTGCGAGGAGCATGGAAGCGGCGAGGAGAACGGCGGCGAGCAAGTAAGGTGCGCCGGGCAAGTGAAGTCTAGTGTGAGCGGAGATGGATTCCTTAAAGACTTGCGTAAACAAAACCGGGCCGATCATGCCAGTGACGGCACGAAGGGAGTTAATGCCACCCTGCAATTTACCTTGCGAGGAGGGATCGACGTGTTTGGCCATGAGCGCCTGAATCGCCGGCGCGGCGATGCCCCATAGTGCGATGAACGGGATCGTGGCGAGGATGACCCAGCCGTGCGGCGCCAGGCCGAAACAGATGAAGCCAAGCGTACCGTAAACCAATCCGGAGACGAGGCTGAAGCGTTCGCCGAAACGTTTGACGTATGGGCCGACGAGTGCGCCGGAAACGATGGCGGCGCTCACGCCCACGACAGCCAAGGAATTGCCAACGGCGATGCGGCTCCATCCGTAGCGATATTCGGTGTAAATCGTCCAGACGGACATGAGCGACTGGTGCGCGAGATAGTAGAGCGTAACAACGACGGCGAGGCCGGCCAATTCCGGGTGGGAGCGAAAGAGTTTGAGCGAGCCCAGCGGATTGGCCATGTGCCACGCGGATTTGGCGCGGCGCTCCTTGGGGAGAGACTCCGGGAGGACGAAGAAGCCGTAAAGAGCGTTGATCAGGCTGAGCGCCGCAGCTGCCCAGAACGGAAATCGTAGATTGCGATTGCCGAGCATTCCGCCAAGAGCAGGGCCGATGACGAATCCGAGACCAAAAGCGGCACTGATGAGGCCAAAGGCCTTGGCGCGCTTGTCCGGCGTAGTGGTATCCGTGACGTAGGCGAATGCCGTGGAGACGTTGGATGTGGTGATCCCGGCTATGACACGCCCGAGAAAGAGCCAACCGATGGAGGGCGAGAGCGCCATCAAAATGTAGTCGATGCCCAGACCAAAGCACGAGATCAGGATGACAGGACGCCGACCGAAGCGGTCCGACCATGCGCCGAGAATCGGCGAGAAGATGAACTGCATGGTGGCCCACGCGAGCGCGAAGTAACCGAGCATCGCGGAGGCGCGGGCGAAGTCGCCACCTTCAAATTGACGAATCAGATCGGGAAAAATTGGCGCGATGATGCCGAAAGAGAGGAAGTCAAATCCGACCATGAAAAGAATAAAGGTGAAGGCGGCTTTACCTGGAGATTTGTCCGGGGTCGGAACAGCGGAAGAAGACACGAGAATTCCTCTGTCAAAGATTGTAACGGGGATGGGTTGGGGACGGAAACGGAATGAGTCAGGCGAAAAGAGAGGAGGGAGGAAAGATTGACGCGAAGGAGAGCAGCTTGATAGTTGCGAAGCGTTGCCGGGGCCCAAGCCCCTGAGCTGATAACCGCGCACGGCGATACGGAATCGGGGCACTCAGCCCGGCTCGGAAAAAAGTACAGCGCGCGCCCTTGGCTGCTAAGGCAACGCAAGAGCGCGCTTCTTTGTTAAACGGTTCGCGAGGAGTGAATTACTGGTTGCCGCTGGTTTCGGTCGACTTGGCTGCAGCGACCTCCGCGCCGAGTTCGATCGTGTACTTCTTGCCGGCGATGAAGACGGACGTCAGCGACTTGGAGCCGTCGCCTTCCGCCTTGGTCGAGTAACCGGTGCCGGCCGAAGCTGTGGCAACCGGCGTAAGCTTTGCTGGAGCGGAAGCAACAGTGTCATTACCCTTGCGAATGTTCAGTTGAACATCCGGGCCGGTGCCGGTCCATTCGACGTCGTACTTGCCGGGAGCGAGCGTCTTGCCATTGAGCTTGACGTTCTCGTAGAGCTTCACCGAAGCTTTTTCTCCTGCGAAGGCAGCCGTAGCCAGGAAAAGAGAAGCGCCAAGCAAGAGACCTTTGGAGATTTTCTTGGAGTTCATAAGAGATCCTTTCGAATTTCGCGAAGATTTTCTCCGGTGTTCGCTGAACACTGCCGAAGAAGCGCGATTGCGATATGCAGAGTTTGACGCCATGCGGCGTGAGGGATTGACGTGTTTCAGTGTGAAATCTGAGGTAACGCTACAGTAGGGCGTGCGCGAAAATTAGGTTTTACGAATCGAAAATTGCCGTATAACCGATGCGCGAATAGTTGAAAAAAGAGGGTTTAGACGAATCAAACTTCGAGGATGACGGGCAGAATGAGAGGGCGTTTCGAGGTCTGCTTGTTGATGTAGCGTTTTAGGTCGACGCGAATTTTTTCCTTGATAACGGACCAATCTGACATTTCTTCCGGGTTGGAAGTGTTAATCGTGCGTAACACAACGTCGCGTGCGCCGGCCATGAGGTCGCTGCCATTGTCACTGATGAACCCGCGCGAGACGATTTCCGGCTGCGATTCCAGATTGCCCGTGTGCTTGTCGATGGCAATGATCGGCACGACGACGCCGTCTTCTGAAAGATGCTTGCGTTCACGGACGACGGCTTCTTCAACTTCCTCGAGCGAACCGGAATCAACGAGGACGCGACCTGCCGCGACGGGCTCGCGTCGGAAGGCGCCGTCTTCGTTGAATTCGATGCAATGGCCGTCCTCGAGTAGAAGAATTTCACCGGACACGGCGCCGACTTGATGAGCGAGGGCAGCGTGGCGGAAGAGATGACGATATTCGCCGTGCACGGGAATGAAATATTTCGGCTTCACGAGTTGAAGCAAAAGCTTTTGTTCTTCCTGGCTGGCGTGACCGGAAACGTGAATGACGCCGGCAGAGTTGTCGTAGTAGACGAGCGCACGGCGTCGAAACATATGATCGAGCATACGGAAAATGGCTTTTTCGTTTCCGGGAATAATGCGCGAGGAGAGGATGACGGTGTCGTTTTCGTCGACCGAGACGAAACGGTGATTATCGACGGCGATGCGGGACAGGGATGACATCGGCTCTGCTTGAGAGCCGGAAGCGAGCACGACGATTTTGCGCGGTTCGAAACTTCGGATGTCCTGTGAGCGAACAACCATGCCGTCTGGGATACTGAGACATTCCAGATTGTGCGCAATTTCGACATTGTCCACCATGCTGCGGCCGACGAAGGCTACTTTGCGACCGACGCGGCCAGCGATGTCAATAACTTGCTGAATGCGCGCGACGGAAGACGCGAAGCAGGAAAGAATGACGCGCCGCGGGGCGGAGCGGCAGAGTTCTTCGAGACGTGGCACGACGGCGCGTTCGGAGGGTGTGTAGCCGGGGCGCTCGACGTTCGTCGAATCAGAAAAGAGTGCGAGGACGCCTTCGTTGCCGTAGCGCGCGAAGGTTGGGATGTCGAAGCCTTCACCGATTACGGGCGTATGGTCGATCTTGAAATCGCCGGTGTGAATGATGACGCCGACAGGCGTACGGACAGCGAGTGCGACACAGTCGATCGTGCTGTGTGTGACGGGGATGAATTCGATTTCGTACGGGCCGATTTCGATGCGGCGGCCCGGAATGACTTCGCGGAGCGTTGTGGAATCGAGCAGGCCAGCTTCTTCGAGGCGTTTCTTGACGAGCGCGAGCGTGAAACGCGTGCCGAAAACGGGAACATTTAAATCGCGAAGAATATAGGGAAGAGCGCCGATGTGGTCTTCATGACCGTGGGTGAGGACAATGGCGCGGACATGCTGGCGATTCTGCTTGAGGTACGAGATATCCGGGATGACAAGGTCGATACCGAGAAGCTCGGATTCGGGAAACATCATGCCGGCGTCGATGACGATGATGTCGTCGCCGAAGCGAAGCGCCATCATGTTCATGCCAAATTCGCCGAGACCACCGAGGGGAATTGCGAAAAGCGATTGCGAAGACTTGCTCAAAGAGATGTCGGCTCCGATCCTGAATAGAGAATCGTAACATAACGCCTCGCGGCGCATCGGCGCACGAAGGGCGAAGCGCTGGGACTATTCTTTTGAACCGGTAAAAAGGTGAACGACAACGACGAGCACCACTGCGCCGACGGTCGCGGCGGCGAGAGAGTAGAGCCAGCCGCTCTGACCCGCGCCGATTTCAAGTTTGCGGAAAATCCATCCACCGAGGACGGAGCCAATCAGGCCGAGAAGAATGTCTGTAAGGCAACCGTAGCCGCGGCCGCGCGCGATTTTTCCTGCCAGCCAACCGGCGACGAGGCCGAGCAAAACCCAACTGACGAAACCGCGGTCAATGACTACGCCAAAGATTTGATCCACGTAAAACAAGAAAAGGGAAGCGGAGAGCATGCAAGCTCCTTGTTCGTTTTGGTGTAGGCCGTGGTTAAAAGTGTATCAGAGACGGCATGTGATTCCGTCCAACTGATTTGACTAAGTCAGCGCGGAAACTGTGTTTTGCACCATAGCTTCGACAACAAATTTTCGGCTGAGACCAAGCTCGCGAAGTTCGCCTTGGGCGATGGCGTCGTAGGTTCGCTCGGTTGTATAGAGATGAATGACATCTTCCTCGCGCCGGCGAGCACGCGTTCCCCTTCTCTTGCGCAGGTCCGCCATCATATCAAGCTGGCGGCGACGCTGTTTACGGTGGAACCTTCTGACGACGGAGTCGGTGAATATTAGTTCGCGCAGAGACGAGCGGAGTCCGCGCCAGCGGGTGTGAAAGTCAACTGAAAGAGCCACGAGCCGCCTGGCAATGTCGCGATTCGACCCGCCGCCGGCGAGCACCGCGGCTACTTCTTTCCATTCGGCGTTCACCCACGTTTCGTAGGCGGCAAGAAAGATTTCACGTTTGTCGCGGAAGTGCTTGTAGAAGGTGCCGGGCGAGTAGCCCGCCGCCCGGGCGATGCGATTGGAATCAACGCCGTGATAGCCGTGTCGATTGAAAAGAAGGGCAGCGGCGGCGACAAGGCGGTCGCGAGTAGCATCCGGCGAGCCGCGGCGGACGCGGGGAAGGCCCAGTCGACGTGCGAGTTGAGGGTTCATGGTGGCCTCTTGACTCAAAGTCTTTGTAATGATATCTCTATCACTTATAGTGATACAACATTCATTATATGCAGCGTGCAAGGTGCGCCCAATTTTCAAAGGAGAAACCCGTGCGATGGCTTTACCTGGTTGGCAGAATTCTCTTCGCTCTGATCTTCATTACGGCGGCGCCGCGCCACTTTACATACGAGGGAATCCAGCATGCCGCGGACCTCGGAGTCCCGCTAGCCAGTGTCATGGTACCAATCTCGGGATTGATGGCGATCGCCGGCGGTTTGAGCGTGGCTACGGGCTACAAAGCGAAAAGTGGAGCGTGGCTGCTCGTGGCGTTTCTATTGCCAGTGACGTTTATGATGCACGGGTTCTGGCGGCTGCACGGCGCCGAACAGATTCACGTCCAGCAGGCAATGTTCGCAAAGAATTTGTCGATGCTGGGAGCGGCGTTGCTGCTGACACAATTTGGTGCGGGCCCGATGAGCTTTGACCAGAAGAGTTAAGGCCGTCGGCACGAGCCTTGCGGAAACTTAACCGGCCGCGGGAATTTGCTGCGTCATGCAATGAATCGTGCCGAGGCCGAGAACAAGGTCGCGGCAATAGACGCCGACGACGTCACGATCGAAGAAGTATTTCGCAACGATGTTGAGGGCGATGCGATCGTTGGGATCGTTGAAGATCGGAACGAGCACAAGTTTGTTCGCGATATAGAAATTCGCGTAGCTCGCGGGCAAACGTTGCTTGTTGAAATAGACAGGTGCGGGCATGGGGAGTTCTTCGACGCGCAGCTGTCTGCCGCCCTGATTCTTGCTTTCTTTGAGGATCGCGAGATTTTCTTGAAGCTGGGCGTAGTTTTCGTCGAGTTTGTTTTCTTCGACGATGGTCAAGACAGTGGTTTCGTTCACGAAGCGGCTGAGGTCGTCGACGTGACCGTGTGTGTCATCCCCAGCGATGCCATTTTTCAGCCAAATGACGCGTGACACACCGAATTGATTGCGAAAGACCTGTTCGTAGTCCGCTTTCGCGAAACCACGATTGCGTTCCTGAATTTTGCTTTGGAGACATTCTTCGGTAGTGAGGAGCGTGCCGGCGCCGTTGACGTCGATAGAACCGCCTTCGAGGATGACGCGGCGGCCGTTGTGAATCGGGACAAATAATTCGCTTTTCAACGATTTGTTCGCGCGCGCGACGATTTGCGCGTCTTTTTTGTGATTGGAGTACTTGGCCCAGCCGTTGAAGACGAAATTGTTGAACGCGACACTGCCGGAAGCGTTCTTCACGCAGATCGGACCGGAATCACGCATCCAGCCGCGATCGGTAGGCGCGCGAAAAAAGGTCACATTATCCAGGTTTACGTGCGATTTGTTCAGAATAGTACGAACACGAGATTCGGCGGCGCGATTTTCGACAAAAAGGAAAACGCGTTCGACGCGCGCAAGATGGCGCACGATTTCCGCGAAAGCCCAGGGAATCGGTGCAAATTTTCCGGGCCAATCCGTTAATTCATGAGGCCAGCCAAGCCATGTGCCTTCGTGCGGCTCCCATTCGGCGGGCATGCGATAGCCAAGGGAAAAAGGTGTTGCGGACGATTGCGAGGTCATTCGCCAAGCCAACGGTTGAGAATCGGTTGGTACGCGTCAATGCGGCGGTCGCGAAGGAAGGGCCAGTTACGTCGTGTCTCTTCGCTTTTCTTCGGATCACATTCGACGACGAGAATTTCCTCATTTTCGCTGCCTGCTTGCGCGGCGATTTGGCCGAAGGGATCAGCCACGAAAGAATTTCCCCAGAATTCGAGGCCGGCATCGCCGTTCTTTGGATCGCCTTCATAGCCGACGCGGTTGACAACGGCGACGTACGTTCCGTTCGCGATAGCGTGGGCGCGCTGAATTGTGCGCCACGCGTCAAGCTGCGCCGCTCCGAACTCCGCTTTTTCCTTCGGATGCCAGCCGATACTGGTGGGGTAAAAAATAACTTGCGCGCCGGCGAGCGCGGTCAGCCGTGAACCTTCCGGATACCATTGGTCCCAGCAGATTTGAATGCCGATGCGTGCGTA
Organism: Candidatus Dormiibacterota bacterium; assembly: GCA_035577625.1. Lineage (GTDB taxonomy): Bacteria > Acidobacteriota > Terriglobia > Acidiferrales > UBA7541 > Acidiferrum. The sequence goes on along the minus strand of DATLVG010000083.1, from coordinate 19,691 downwards.
TTTTGTATCGAAGTTTGGGAACCCAAGATCGCCAGGCGTGAAATAAAACTTTTCGTAATAGAGCGGGTCGTCGGGAATATGCATTTTGCGGTATTTGCCAAGAAAACTGCCATCGGCGTCAATCACCGCGCAAGTGTTGTGATAGACGCCGGCGGCGCGGCGTTCAAACAGGGAAGCGACGACCACCACTTTCTTTTCTTTAGCGACTTGAGCGAAAGCGTTCGTTGCCACGCCCGGGATAGCTTCCGCGAGATCAAATAGCGCGGCGTCTTCTGTGCGGCAAAAATATTCGCCGCGGAACAGTTCGTCCATGCAAATGATTTGCGCGCCGCGCGACGCGGCTTCTTTGACTTTCTCGATTGCACGGGAGAGATTTTCCTCGGCGTTCTTCGTGGATTTCATCTGCACGAGGCCGACCGTAAATTTATTTGCCATGGTGTGTATCGTAGCACGCGCGGAAAAAATTGCGGAGAGGCGTGCGAAAGTTCTTTGACGCGCATGAAGAAGAAAAAGTAAGATGCGCAGTGAAATCTACAGGTAGGTTTGGTTTTTACGCGCGAAAGAGATTTTGCGCGCGCGATTCGAATGCTTCGACGGGAGAAAAATGGCGAAAGCAAAAAAGGCGGGGAAGAACACGAAGAAAACGCCGGCGAAAACGGTGACCGGGCGCGTGTTGCACAACCCAGTGAAGGACAAGCTGCGGCCGATTTTTCCGATCGATCTTTCGAAGTGCACGAGCATTGATTCGCTTGTGCGGGCCATGGGTGATACGGCGTATACGGCGCGGCAGGTCGGCGACGGCGCGGATGTGCTCGAAGCGATGGCGCGGGACAAGGATTGCTTTGTGGTAATGACGCTGGCTGGCGCGCTGACCGTCGGAAAAATGGGATTGGTTTTTTGCGATTTGATCGAGAGTGGCGTTGTGAACGCGATTGTTTCGACTGGCGCGCTGATGGCGCACGGCCTTGTTGAAGCGACCGGCCTGTCGCATTTCCGCTATGACCCAAAGAAGATGGACGACAAAGAATTGTTCCACGCGGGATACAACCGTGTTTACGATTCGCTGGAACCGGAATCGAACCTGGACCACGTCGAAGACGTAATGGACCACATCCTGACCGAGTGGGATGACGAAGAAATTGTTTGCAGCTGGAAGTTGCACAGGCGAATCGGCGAATTTCTGCACAAGACGGCGCCTGGCCGCGGGATTTTGAAATCGGCGTATGAGCGCAACGTGCCGATTTTTGTGCCTGCATTCTCAGATTCCGAATTGGGCATTGATTTTGCGCTGCACAAAATCGCACGGCAGCAGCAGAAGCGGCCGGTTTTGCGATTCGATCCGTTTGAGGATTTTGAAAAATTCGCCGATACGATGCTCGCGACAAAGCGCATGGGAATTTTTACCGTCGGTGGCGGTGTGCCGCGGAACTGGTCGCAGCAATTTGGTGTGTACGCGGAGCTTCTGGCTCGTCGCGGGTACAAAAAGTTGCCACTGAAACGGTACAACTACGGATTACGAATTTGTCCGGAGCCGGTGCATTGGGGCGGGCTGAGCGGAAGCACGTATACGGAAGCGGTTTCTTGGGGGAAATTCGTGCCGCCCGAGGAGGGCGGGAAATTCGCGGAAATTTTTGAGGATGCGACCGTTGCGCTGCCGCTCGTGGTCGGCGCGGTGCTGGAGCGGATCGGCTACTACAAGCGATAAAGCGCTCACGGTGGGGATAACCTGTCGTTTAGCGAAAAGAGATCGGATTATGCATCGAATCGGGATTACAAATGCGAAGCAGATAGATGCCGACCTGAGGAACTGGCTGAAGACAGCGTACGACTTGGACGAATAGATTTCTCTAAGGTATCTCCAGGTGCGTGCCCGCTCCGGCGTAGAGATAATCCTGGCCGAAAGCCTTCTGCAAACGGAGAAACGCCGGCTCTCCCGTACAGTGACCCGGCGCGATCTTGTCGATCTTCCATTTGTTCTTCAAGCTGTCCACTAATCGGTCAATCTCGCTTTCTGGCGCGCTGACGAGATGAAAGCCGCCACAAAGGAAGTGCACGTGCGGATCAATGGCACCGCTGGCTTGCAAAATTTCCTCGATTCCGGGATGGGAACAGCCCACGACGAGCGAAAGGCCGTTCGGACCGCGGAGCGCGAGCGACAGCTCTCGCAGTTCGAGTGTCCCCGGAGTTTTCGATATCGTGAAAACCAGGAAGATGCCTGGGGAAATTTCCGTCAGCTTGTCAACCAACACGAAGTGTCCGCCGCTCCATGGATGCCCGGTCGGAATCTTGTCCGGATATTTTCCGTCGTAATAGCGCATGCGGTCCGGCAGGGAAGGAACCGGCTTAATTAACGCGGGAGGGGTGGAGCCGCCGAAGATGCCAAAGGGTTCGAGGGGAGCATAAACAGGAACGTTCGGGTTCACGAAAAGAAGATATTTCAGTCCCGTAGTGTGGTCCGAATGGCGGTGAGAAATGACAACAAAATCCAGCCTGGAAATATCTACGCCAAGTGCTTTGACATTGTGCTCGAATGTCGCCGCATCGTTCCCACTGTCAAAGAGTATGCGCTTGCCGTCGTGCTCGACGAGAGCCGAAAAACCCCAGTCTCGAACGACAGCTTTATCATCGGAGAAGGCGTCGTAGAGAATCGTGACGCGGTCTTTGGCAACAATTTGGGCGGGAATTGCGAGCGCGCAGGAAATCAGCGCGAGCCCAAACAGTCCGCAAATGGCTTTCATCGAATGCCTCCCGGGGAGAGAGTGGATGAAGACTTTAGTCGTCTTCGCCGATGAGGATGGCGGCGCCCAGGACGGTAGTCCAAAGGCCGCGCTTGTCGCCGACAGCAGATTGTGTGACGTTCATGGTGCGGACAATCTTATTGGAGATGCGGTAGACCTCTTTTTTCTCATCCCAGCTCAAATCCGGATCGAATTCGACGTTCAGTGTGGTGGCGAGCATTTCCGCTGCGAGTTCTTCGGCATATTCGCCGGCGACTTCTTCGGTTTCGCCGAAGGAGTGATGTTCGGAGAGATAGCCGTACATGGATTTATCGCTCGGCAACGCAAGGCCGATGCTGGCCGCGATGAGGCGATGCGGCTCCTTCGTCGAATTCTCACTGATGACAGTGAAAGCAACTTGGCCCGGCTTAATGTGTTTCAAGCCTTCGCTGCGAGAAATCAATTTGCAATTCGGCGGGAAGATCGAGGAGACGCGGACGATGTTGCAAGCTGCGATGCCCGCGTTGCGCAATGCGAGCTCAAAACTGGAAAGCCTTTCACGATGTTTACCGACGCCTTTGGTGAGAAATATTTTCTTAGCGACAAACGCCATGGTGTCGGTATGGAGCCTCCGTTAGTGAATTAAGCGAGAAAAAATCGCGACATGGAAAAGTAACAAGAACATTAGGGAGAGTCAACGCCAATTGCTGCTTTCGCGGGAAGATGAATGCGCGTTGACGTTCGCGGTGCGGCGGGGAAGGTCTGAAAACTATTCGCCTGTGAGATGCTGGATCAACTTTCCGAGCGGGCGGCACAGCGCGGTGATTTTCGTGACGTCATCGTGTCCAAAATCAGGTCCCGCGCCGGCGGACGTCGCCCCCTTGCGGCTGATCTGCAGCACTCCAACAACTTTGTCGCCGCAAGTAATCGGCGCGCTGACGATTTTCTGAATTACTTCCGCGGTGAGTGCATCGTTTTTGACGCCTTCAAAAACGCTCGCATGCCGCGTCTCATGAAAACGGTTGTCCACTTCGACGCGATTTTCCCGCGCGGTGCGCGCCGCGAGCGCCGAAGGACTCGAGAGCGGAATGAATCCGACGTTTTTCAGGGCTTGTGGAACGAGGAAATGCAGATGGCGCCATTTTATGGAGACTGCGAGGATCGCAACTTCATCGGGTTTGACGCCCAAAGCTTTTGAAATACGCTCCGCGACGGACGGAAGAGAGAGTTCCTCTTCACCCGATTTCTGTGTGCCTATAGCAATTGCGAGACGCTCAAGTTCGGCAACAAGACCTACGCTGCTCATAGAAACCCTGAATTGATTTGAGAATCCGCCGCCGGGAGAGGGCGTAGATCGGATAAATTGAAGATATCAGCCCAGCGGGCAGTTTTGGCAGAAAAAGTTTCTGGAAGTTTCATAATCTTCGAACGACGGTGTGCATTTGCGTCGTGACCTGCGGCTGCTATACTTAAAGGTGCCGCGAGTGAACATTGTTTCTTCTGTATCGCGCGATGCGAATGGAAAGAGACGCCAGCGGCGGAGAGGGCATGTCCGCACCGGCAACCCGGCCCGATACGAGTTACCTCCTCAGAAAACTCCATTCTTTGTCCGGCATCCTACCCGTAGGAGCCTTTCTCGCCGAGCATTTTTGGTCGAATAGCGCCGCTCTGGTGAGCGCGCAGAAATACAACGATGTTTCACAAGAGCTGCAGACCATTCCGTTTCGTCCGCTGGTCGAGTGGGTTGCGATTTTTCTGCCGATTTTGTTTCACGGCGTCTATGGGATTTATATCTGGTGGCGAGGCAAGTCGAACGTCTCGCAGTATCCGTGGGTAGGGAACTGGCTCTACACGACGCAACGGTACACCGGCCTTATTACGTTTGCTTACATCGGCTGGCATTTGTACACGGAGCGGTGGTTGACGCACGGCAAATCGACGTACGCATCCGTTGCGGAAGACCTGACGCATCCTCTCTACGTGACATTTTTCCTGGTCGGGATTATTGCGGCGTCCTTTCATCTGGGAATCGGAATTTGGAATTTTGTCTGCAAGTGGGGCCTTGCCGCGACCGTGCGAGCACAACAGGCGGCGGGAAAGCTGGGTGCCGCAGTTGCGTTTGGAATGAGTTTGGTCGGCGTGCTTATCGTGATCAGCTTCCGATTTAATTGGCATCCTTTTGCGTGGTACGCAGCCGGAAAATGAAACAGCCGAAAATTATCGTTGTGGGCGGTGGTTTGGCCGGACTCATGGCCACGATTCGCGTGGCTGAATCCGGCGTACCGGTTGATCTGTTTTCGATTGTTCCGGTAAAACGGTCGCATTCCGTTTGCGCGCAGGGCGGCATAAACGCCGCGAAGAACCAAAAGGGCGAAGGCGATTCGACAGCGAAACATTTTGACGACACGATTTACGGCGGAGATTTTCTGGCGAACCAGCCGCTTGTGAAGCGTATGTGCGAAGCGGCACCGGGAATCATCGATCTGCTCGATCGCATGGGTGTGATGTTCAACCGCACGCCGGAGGGATTGCTCGATTACCGGCGATTTGGCGGAACGCTCTATCACCGGACGGCATTTGCCGGTGCGACGACCGGGCAACAACTGCTCTACGCATTGGATGAGCAAGTTCGTCGGCATGAATCGGAAGGCAAAGTAAAGAAATACGAAGGTTTTACTTTCCTGTCGGCTGTGTTGGACGACGCCGGTGTTTGCCGCGGCATCTGCGCGATGGATTTGCGTTCGATGGAAGTGAAAACATTTCCGGCGGACGCAGTGATTTTCTGCACGGGCGGCGTTGGCGCAATTTTCGGGCGCTCTACGAACTCGGTTGTCTGCACAGGTTCAGCGCAATCGGCACTCTTTCAGCAGGGAGTGGACTACGCAAACGGTGAATTCATTCAGGTACACCCAACCGCGATTCCCGGCGAAGACAAGCTGCGACTCATGAGCGAATCGGCCCGCGGCGAGGGTGGCCGCGTGTGGGTCCCGCGCAATCCTTCTGACAAGCGGCCCGCGAAGACAATTCCAGAAGCCGACCGGTTTTATTTTCTGGAAGAGTGGTATCCGAAATACGGCAATCTTGTTCCGCGCGACATCGCGACGCGCGCGATTCACCGCATCGTTTTTCAAGAAAAATTGGGATTGGCGGGGCAGCAGGCCGTCTATCTCGATGTGAGCCATATCCCGCGCGAGACGCTTGACCGCAAGCTCGAAGGTATCCTTGAAATCTACGAAAAATTTCTTGGAGTGGACCCGCGCGAAGAACCGATGAAAGTTTTCCCGGGCATGCACTACACGATGGGCGGTATGTGGGTGAATGCGGAAGACCAGGCGACGAACGTACCGGGAATCTACGCAGCGGGTGAATGCGAGTATCAATATCACGGCGCGAACCGTCTCGGCGCGAATTCGCTGATGAGCTGCATTTTTGGCGGCGGGTTGGCAGGACCGGCCGCGCTAAAATACGCAAAGAATTTGGAAAAAGGCGCCGACTCCACGGACGCTAGTGTCTTTGCACGCGAACAAAAGAAGCAGGAAGCGAAAAATCAGGAGCTGATTTCGCGCGAGGGAAATGAAAACCTGATGGTCATCTGGCGCGAGCTTGGCGACACCATGACCGAGCACGTGACTGTGACACGCATCAACAAGAATTTGGAAAAGGCAGATGCGAAGCTGGTGGAACTTGCAGAACGCTTTGGCCGCGTGAATCTGGGCGACCGCACGAAGTGGTCGAACCAAACACTCAATTTCGCCCGCGAACTGGGGAACATGCTTCTCCTCGCGAGGGTTATCACGCTTGGCGCGCTGGCTCGTAATGAATCGCGAGGCGCCCACTACAAACCGGAATTCCCGGAACGTAACGATGCGAACTGGCTGAAGACGACGCGCGCCAAATGCGTAAGCGGTGAAATCAAATTGACCTACGAACCAGTGGACATTTCGCAGATTCCGCCACGCGCTCGGCGTTACGACGCGGTGAAGTGACCATCCGGCAAGGATGGCCATCCTGAGGAGTGGAGCGACGAAGGATCTCGAGGCGACCAGCTTATGACTGAGCAAAAACAGGTCATCGTGCGAGTTAAGCGGCAGGCTTCGTCTAAGGAGGCCGCGCGGTGGGAAGAGTTTTCCCTGCCGTGGCGTCCTTCGATGAATGTCATTATTTGTCTTCGCGACATTGCGGAGAATCCCGTTACGCGCGACGGCAAAAAGACGACGCCGGTTTCGTACGATTCGAACTGCCTGGAAGAGATTTGCGGTTCGTGCGCGATGCTCGTCAATGGTAAAGCACGCATGGCATGCTCCGCGCTCGTGGATTCGTTGGAGCAACCGATTCGCATCGAACCTCTCAGCAAATTTCCTCTGGTGCGCGACCTCGCCGTCGATAGGCAGTTCATGTTCGACAGCCTGAAGCGGGTGAAAGCGTGGATTCCGATCGATGGAACCTACGACCTGGGCGAAGGCCCGCGCGTGTCGCCGGAAATCCAGGAGACTGGCTATCCGCTTTCGAACTGCATTTCCTGCGGAAGTTGCCTGGAAGTCTGTCCGCAGGTGAACGAGAGCAGCAAATTCGTCGGCGCAGCGATTATCAGCCAAGTGCGGCTCTTTAACATGCATCCAACCGGCGCGATGCACGCGAAAGAGCGTCTCGCCGCCTTGATGGAACCGGGTGGCATTCAAGATTGCGCCAACGCGCAAAACTGCGTGAAAGCCTGCCCGAAGGGAATTCCCCTCACCGAATCCATCGCCGAAGTAAATCGCGCCGCTTGGAAGCAGGCTCTGCTCGGCTGGTTCGTAAAGTAGGGTAAACTCTCCATGCCAATTTTACTGAGGGAGACCGAATGCGCGCTGCCCGACCGTTTGCTGTTGCGATTCTAGCGTCACTTCTACTTAGTTTTTCGACATCCGTTTCGTTTGGCGATGATATTGCCGAGCGGGCACACAAGCTCCATTTCTCTTCGATCGTGCTGGACACGCACGACGACACGACGCAGCGTTTCTTTTCGAAAAACTTCGATCTCGGCAAACGTAATCCGGACGGCCATATCGACATTCCGCGCATGAAGGAAGGCGGAATGAATGCGATTTTCTTTTCCATCTGGATTGACGGTCGCACAATGGGCCCCGCTGCAATTCAGAAAGCGCTCGATCAGATTGATGCTGTTCACGAAAATGTCCGCAAGAATTCCAAGGACTTGATGTTCGCGCGAACCGCTGCCGACGTTCACAAAGCCCACGCAGAAGGAAAAATCGCGGCGTTAATCGGCGTCGAGGGTGGCCACATGATTGGCAACGATATTCGCATGGTGCGCATCTTCAGCGATCTTGGCGTGCGCTACATGACGCTCTCTCATTTTTACAACGATGAATGGGCAGACTCCTCCACCGACAAGCCTGCGCACAATGGTTTGACCGATTACGGAAAACAGATCGTTCGCGAAATGAACCGGCAGGGAATGATGGTGGACATTTCCCATGTGAGCGACAAGACGTTTTACGATGCGCTGGAAGTGAGCAAGGCGCCGCTGATCGCGTCACATTCTTCGTGTCGCGCGATCTGCAATCATCCGCGCGACATGACCGACGAAATGATCAAGGCGCTGGCCGCTAAAGGTGGAGTGATTCAAATCAATTACGAGAAGAGTTTTATTGATGAAGCCTACCGCCAGGCGTCGGAGAAAGTTTCCGGCGGTGTTGTGGCAATGTTCGATCAGCTCAAGAAAGAATGCGGTGACGACGAAGAGTGCCTTGGTAACAAAATGCAGGAAATGGAAAGGAAGGCGACGGCGGAAGGCAAGCTGCCGCACGTGTCATGGGAAAAAATCGTCGACCATATTGATCACGTGGTGAAACTGGTTGGTGCGGATCACGTTGGCCTGGGCTCAGATTTTGACGGCGCGACGATGCCCGAAGGAATGGACGACTGCACGCACTTGCCGAAAATTACAGAGGCGCTGATGCGCAAGGGCTACCGCGACGACGATATTCGTAAGATTCTGGGTGGGAATTTGCTGCGTGTGATGGAACAAGCTGAAAAAGTCAGCCACGAGATGCAGGCACAGAACTAAAGATGATGAGGAGCGAACCAGAATGGACAGAGGACTGCGAAGAATTGCCGCTGTTCTGGCGGGCGGCTGCTTGATGGCTATGGGCGTTACGGCCGATTCTGTTTCCGAAAAGGCAAAGAAGCTGACGCGCGCGGCGATTGTCGTCGATACGCACGACGACACGACGCAGCGGCTGCTCGACCCAAAATTCGATCTCGGCGTTCGGCACACAGACGGCAGCATTGATATTCCGCGGATGAAGGAAGGCGGGCTCGACGGAATTTTCTTTTCCATCTGGATGTCCGGCAAGGTGACTGGGCCGGAAGCTGTCGAACGGGCGACCAAACAGATCAACGCTGTGCGCGACACCGTTAAAAAGCATCCCAAGGAAATGACGCTGGCGACGACTGCCGCCGAAGTTCGCGCGGCGAAGAAACAGGGCAAGATCGCGGCATTGATGGGGGTGGAAGGCGGGCACATGATCAACAGCGATCTCAGCGTGCTGCGTACGTACGCGTCGCTCGGCGTTCGGTACATGACGTTAACACACAGCATCGATGTGGAATGGGCAGATTCTTCGACGGGCAAAGCCGCCCATAACGGTTTGACCGATTTTGGCAAGGACGTTGTCCGCGAAATGAATCGGCTCGGCATGATCGTGGACATCTCTCACGTGAGCGACAAGACGTTTTACGATGCGCTGACGCTTAGTAAGGCGCCGATGTTTGCCTCGCATTCGTCATGCCGGGCGATATGCGACGCTCCACGGAACATGACGGATCAAATGATCAAGGACTTGGCGGCGAAAGGCGGAGTGATTCAGATTAATTACCATGTCGGATTCCTGAGCCAGGAATTTCGTGATGCGGAGAAAAAAGATCCGTCAATTAACGCGGGAATTTCGGAGGAAGTGAAAAAGCGCTGCCCTGATGACAACGACGAGGCATGTCAGATGATCGAAGGCGATAAGATTACGAGGGAATACGTGGCAGCGGGGAAGTTGCCAAAAGTGGACTATACGAAAATCATTGAACACATCGATCACGCCGTGAAGTTGGTCGGAGCCGATCACCTCGGGCTCGGCTCGGATTTTGACGGAGCGAACATGCCGTACGGCATGGAAGACGCCACGATGATCCCCAAAATCACTGAAGCGCTTTTGCAAAAGGGGTATTCAGAAAGCGATATACACAAAATTCTCGGCGAAAATACGCTGCGTGTGATGAGTGAAGTCGAGCGCGTCAGCCGGGAAATGAATAGCAAAAAGTAGCGGCAGATTTTCACGGACTCGGTCCGTTAAAGGAGAAGCTCCATGCGAACGGCCATTTGGTGCGTATCGGCAGCGGCAGTGCTGCTGCTTGTTGGTTGCAAAACGAAGCAACCGGAGGCCGAAACCAAACCGGCGGAAACTGCGAAAGTCGAGACGCCGCCGCCGACGGCTGCTCCTGCGCCCGCCGAATCGAAGCCTCCCGCCACAGCGCCGTCCGCGGCGCCTGCAGCGTCTGCTCCCCCGGCGAGAGCCGGCAATTTGTTGAAGCCCGCAACATTGAACGAAAAGGCGCCGGAGAAGTACGAAGTGAAATTCAAGACGACGCGCGGAGACTTTACCCTCATGGTGAAGCGCGAGTGGTCGCCGCTTGCCGCGGACCGCTTTTATAATCTCGTGAAAGCGCATTTCTACGACAACACTGCGTTTTTTCGAGTCGTGCCGGGATTCGTTGTGCAATTCGGAATCAGCGACCGCCCTGCCGTTTCCGCCGCGTGGAAACATACGGAAATACCCGATGATCCCGTCACTCAGACGAACAAGCGTGGAACGCTCAGTTTTGCGACGGCGGGACCGAATACGCGCACGACGCAGATATTCATTAATCTGAAGGACAACCTGCGCCTGGATGGTATGGGCTTTTCACCGTTTGCGGTTGTCGAGGGCGATGGCATGAACGTCGTCGAGATGATGTATGAAGGATACGGCGACAACGCGGGGCCCGATCAAGACCAGATCGAAAAGCAAGGTATCCCCTATTTGAAGAAAGGATGGCCGAAGCTGGACTACATTGTTTCCGCAAGCCTCGCTGACTCATCCGCTGCCCCGGCCGCTGCGCCGAAGAAGGTGCGGTAATCGGGCAGCCGTCGGAGTTACCGGCCACGAATGAGCGCGTGCCGCTGAGCCGCTGGGTCTGGATTCTTGCAGCAGCCGGCACGCTCCTCCATTTTTTGTTCAACCGGCAATACGGTTTTTTTCGCGACGAACTTTATTACGCAGCTTGTGGCGAGCACCCCGCATGGGGGTATGTTGATCACTCTCCGCTCGCGCCGCTCATTTCCTACGTTGCGCGCGAGACGTTGGGCGACTCTTTGTTCGCGCTGCGCTTTTTTCCGGCGCTAGCCAGCGCGGCCAAGATTTTTCTAGGCGGTTGGATTGCGCGGGAAATAGGCGGCGGAAAGTTTGCTCAGGGATTTGCCGCATTCACTGTGCTGTGCGCGCCGATTTATCTGACCTTCGACAATTTCCTCTCCATGAATTCATTCGAGCCGGTGTTCTGGATGTTGTGCGCCGCGATTGTGCTCCACATCCTGAACGGCGGTGATGCTCGGTTTTGGTTGCTCTTTGGCGTAGTCGGTGGAATCGGCGTGTTGAACAAGCACTCGATGTTGTTCTTCGGTTCTGGCCTCGCGCTGGGACTCCTACTTACGCCGGCTCGGAAAGTGTTTCGTTCGCCGTGGACTTGGTGCGGCGCGGCCGTGGTTTTTCTGATATTTCTCCCGAATCTGTTGTGGGAGGTGCGCAACCATTTTCCGACGATCGCTCTCTTGCATACCGTTATTGGCACGAAATACTCAACCGTTTCGCCCCTCGAATTCATCGCACAGCAGACGCTGCTCACTCATCCGCTTGCCGCGCCCGTGTGGTTGCTCGGCCTTTGGTTTTTCCTTCACGACACAAAAGGAAGGAAGTATGCATTTCTCGCCTGGGCGTATTTTGTGGTCCTTGCGGAAATGATTTTGCTGCACGGAAAGATTTATTACTTGGCTCCAGCCTATATCATGTTGCTCGCCGGCGGAGCGGTCTGGATCGAAAAGCGCGCTGTTTCGAGGACAGGCTTTTGGCTTAAGCCTGCGTTAATCGTTCCGCTGTTGCTCGGTGCCGCCGTTGCCGCACCGCTCGCAATGCCCGTTTTGTCCGTGCGGCAAGCGATTCGCTATTCTGCGTTTTGGGATGTCAAGGCAGTGCATGTCGAAAACGTGCCGCAGGGAGATTTGCCTCAGCTTTTCGGAGACATGTTTGGCTGGGAAGACCAGGTGCAAGCAATGTCGCGCGCCTACGCTTCCTTGCCCGAGGAAGGGCGTCAGCGCGCGGCCCTGCTCGCGTACAACTACGGCGAAGCCGGCGCGATCGATTATTTTGGCAAACGCTATGGCTTGCCGAAGGCGATTAGCGGCCACAACCAGTATGGATATTGGGGCCCGCGCGGCTACACTGGTGAAATTGTGGTCGCGATCGGGTTTCCGTTGGAGCGGTTGCAGCGATCGTTCGATGACGTCCGGCCTTTTGAAACCATTAGTCCCACGTATGCTATGCCGGAAGAAACGAATCTGACGATCTTTATCTGCCGGAAGCCAAGGCAGCCGCTCTCCGCCAGTTGGACGGAGTGGATGTACCTCGACTAACTACAAGGAAGAATTCGAACCGCCGCGGGTATCAAAATCGCACCCCCGTGCATCCAAAAAACAGATGCGATCTATCGGCAATGTGGCGCGTAACTCCGTTGACACCTTGCCGTGTATCGCGTACTTTAGGGAAAGCATGAACTTTTCTTGCCAGACGATTTGTTGTCCGTGCGACTGCTGTATGTGTCGCGAGACATCCATCTCTGGCTTGAGGCTGCAGCGGACATAGTACCAGCATAGATTCGAAGTTCCGAAGCCCACGTGCCAGAGGTCAAGGCAACGTGGGTTTTTTGTTTTAGAGCCATCTTTCGAGTCAAGCGGAGCGGGAATGACCGAAGTTAAAGAGACGAAAGCGCAAAAGGTAGAGCGCCTAAAACGCGAAAAGTTCGCCTGGGAACACCTCGACGAAATTCGCGAATTCGCGCGCCAGGGCCATGGCTCGATTCCGCCCGAGTGGCTTGGCACGTACTTCCGCACCTGGGGAATTTACACGCAGGGCGATGGCCTCGGCGTCGTCGGCGGAAAAAATGGAGAAGGGAACTCGACGCAGTATTTTATGGTCCGCATCCGTATTCCCAACGGACTGCTGACCAGCGAGCAAGCGCGGGAATTGGCTTCGATTTCGCAAGACTACGGCCGCGGCGTCGCGGACATCACTGTTCGCCAGAACATTCAGCTGCATTGGGTCACAATTGAAAATATTCCCGATTTGATCGAACGCCTACAGCGAATCGGTTTGACAACGACCGGTGCCTGCGGCGACGTCGTGCGCAACCTAACCGGCTGCCCGGTCGCAGGTATCGACAGGGACGAACTGATCGATGCCTCGCCATTTGCTCTGGCGATTGATCGCGAACTCGGTGGCAACAAATATTTTTACAACCTGCCCCGCAAATTCAAGATGAGCGTAACCGGTTGCAGTTCCTGGTGCAGCTATCCGGAAATTAACGACGTGGCGTTTACGGCGACCACGCGCATACGCAATGGCGTCAAAGAAGTCGGTTTCAGCGTTCGTGTTGCGGGCGGGCTTTCCACCGAGCCGCATCTGGCCGTCAGATTGAATGCTTTCGTTCGCAAGGAACAGGTCCTCGATGTCGCCAGCGGCGTTGCGCGAATCTTCCGCGCCAGCGAAGTCTTGCGGCAGAGTCGTGACAAGGCTCGCTTAAAGTATCTCTTTCTCCAGCACGGGTGGACCGCCGAGAGTTTCCTTGCCGAACTCGAGCGACAGATCGGGTTTGCACTCGATCCCGCCGAACCGGAAGAGATTCCCGCTGACATTCATCGCGATCACCTCGGCGTCCACCGGCAGAAACAGAACGGGCTTTATTACGTTGGCGCGTCCGTCCTGCGCGGTCGTATTACGCCAGCACAGCTCCGCAATGTGGCGGAACTCGCCGAAATTCATGGCGATGGCCACGTCCGCCTGACCGTCCAACAGAATATTTTGCTCATCAATATCTCCGAAGCGCGCGTGAATCAAGTCATCAGCGAGTTGAACTTGGCCGGTCTGCCCGTGGCCGTATCTGCCTTCGCGCGCGGCACCGTCGCCTGCACCGGCTCGGAATTCTGCAAGCTCGCGCTCACGGAAACGAAGGGCTTCGCGCGCTGGCTTTCGCGCGAACTCGAAGAACGTCTCCCGGGATTTGAAGAGCAGATCAAGTTGCATATTACCGGTTGCCCGAACAGTTGCGGCCAGCACTGGATCGCGGACATTGGAATCGAAGGCAAGAAAATCAAGGCCAACGGAAAAATGGTCGATGCCTACTATTTTTGCGTTGGCGGAAGTGTTGGCCAGATCGCGTCCATCGCCCGCCCGGTCGGTTACCGCTGCGTGGCAACCGATGTTCCCGAAGCAATCGAGCGGTTGCTGACGACATTTACCGGCGGCCGCTACGAATCCGAATCGCTCCGGCAGTTTCTAGCGCGCCATAGCAACGAAGAGCTGCGAACCATCTTGGCCGGTGAATTTGTCGGCGCGGTCGTTCGTGATTTGCCGGCTCAAAGCTTGCCGCAAGGCGTGGAGGGCTGACCAATGAGCCTTTTTCCCATGTTCGTAAAACTCGATGGCCGTCGCGTAGTGGTTGTCGGCGGCGGAGAGATCGCCGCAAGCAAGATGGATGGCTTGCTGCAAGCTGGCGCGAACGTCGTGGTCGTTTCGCCCGCGTTGAATGCGCAACTTACGGCGCTCGTCCGTGAAAACAAAATCGTGTGGCGCGAAAAGGAATTTTCGCCCGAGGACTTGCAGGACGCGCTCCTGGTGATTGCCGCGACTTCTGTTCCAAGCGTGAACGAGGCCGTTTATCGCGCAGCCGGCGCGCGCGGACTCCTCTGCAACGCTGTGGATGACATCGAGAACTGCCATTTCTATTATGGCGCCGTGGTGCAGCGCGGCGATTTGCAAATTGCCATCTCGACAAACGGAAAAAGCCCGGCCCTTGCGCAACGCTTGCGCAAAGAGCTTGAAGCTCAGTTCGGTACCGAATACGAAAACTGGCTCGAATGGCTCGGTGCCGCACGGGATGCTTTACGCGCTTCGGGCGCCTCGCAGGTGTCAAATAAAGAAGTGCTCCACAGCCTCGCAAGCAGAGAAGGTTTCGAGCGGTTTTTGCAGGAAGCCAACCGCAAGTCCACAACGGAAGGCGTTGAATAATGGGCAGAGTTTTTCTAGTTGGAGCCGGACCAGGCGATCCCGAATTACTCACGCGGAAGGCCGCGCGCGTCCTGGAACAAGCGGACGTTGTCCTCTTCGATTCGCTCGTTAGCGCCGAAGTTTTGCAACTTGTTTCGCCCGCCGCCGAACTCGTGGACGTTGGCAAGCGTGCCGGCTTGAAGTTGCTGATGCAGGATGAAATTAACTCGCTGCTAATCGCGTATGCCGGCCGCTACGAGACCGTCGTCCGGTTGAAGGGTGGCGATCCCATGCTTTTCGGCCGCGCCGCTGAAGAAATCGAATCGCTCCGCCGCGCGAACATTCCGTTTGAAGTAGTTCCCGGCATCACGGCGGCGTTCGGCGCCGCGGCTGCCGCCGGTTTTTCTCTCACAGATCGCCGCGCCGCATCGCAGGTTCTCTTTACGACGTTTTCTCGCGGCGCCACCGTAAGAAGTTTGGGCTGGCGCGAAGTCACTTCCGACACGACGGTCGCGATTTACATGCCCGGCGTCGATTACGCCGAAGTTGCCGCCCGTTTGATGGATGCCGGTCTCGACGCGGAAATTCCCTGCGCCGTAATTTCGCACGCCACGCGGCCCGAACAACAGATTCGCTGGACCAACATCGCTGCACTGTTCGACGAACCGAAATTGCCGGCGCCTGCAGTTGTGATCGTCGGAAAAGTGGCCACACAAGCAGCGCAGGAAATCGGCGAACGAACTGCCGTTGGTCAATTTAGTGAATCGGACGATTTGAATTTTCCCGCGCACTCGTGGGTGAAAAACTAATTGCCGCTATCGTGCGGCCAGCAGTCGGAGGGCAACATGGGCAAGCTACAGGAAGTTGTGTTCGAGCAAAAAAGGCGTGGGATATCGCTCGATGGATGGATTGCGCTGCTCGCGTTCGGTCTGGCCGCACTCGTCCGAGCCGGTCTGTTCAAACATCTTCCGTGGTGACGCGAACTCACGCCAGCTGATGGCGCCAAGCCACGAAGATCGGCCCGATAAAATGGAAAGGTCTGCCCGGCCAGAGCATAAGGCCCTCTAAATACCCAGGACGCTCACGAGTTCTTTGACCGATCCCGCCGATTTTTGCAGCGCGGCGTTCTCGTCCGCCGTCAGCTTAATCTGGATAATTTCTTCCACACCCTTTTCGCCCAGCTTCACCGGCACGCCGACAAAAAGACCCTTTATCCCGTACTCGCCGTCCAAATAAACCGCGCAGGGAAGTATCTTCTTCTTATCCTTCAAAATCGCTTCGACCATTTCAACCGCCGCAGCCGACGGAGCGTAGTACGCCGAACCGGTCTTCAGCAAATTTACGATCTCCGCGCCACCCTTCCGCGTACGCTCCACGATTGCATCGATCCGTTCCTTCGGCAGCAAATCCGGCAGCGGAATCCCCGCAACCGTTGAATAGCGCGGCAGCGGCACCATGTCATCGCCATGTCCGCCGAGCACGAATGAGTGCACGTTCTCGACGCTTACTTTGCATTCCATCGCCACAAACGCGCTCATGCGCGCGGAATCGAGCACACCGGCCATGCCGAGCACGCGGTTCTTCGGGAAGCCGCTCACGCGAAATGCAGCCTGCGCCATTGCATCCAGCGGATTTGTCACCACAATGATGATGCAATTCGGCGAGTGCTTCACGATTTGCTCAACGACCGCCTTAACGACGTCATAGTTCGCTTTCAGCAAATCATCGCGGCTCATTCCCGGCTTGCGTGGAAAGCCAGCGGTTATCACAACGACGTCGCTGCCCGCAGTCGCGGAGTAGTCGCCATTCGCCGTGGAAATGCCAACCGCATTCACATCGGTCCGCGTAATCGGCGCCGTTTCCATCATGTCCAGCGCTTTGCCTGCCGGTGGCCCATCTAAAATATCCGTCAACACCACGTCCGCCAGTTCCATGTCCGCAATCCGTTGCGCCGTAGTTGAACCGACAAATCCGCCGCCGACTACTGTCACTTTTTTTCGACTCATTCTCGTTCGTCCTTTTCTCTGTGAGCTCTGTGCCTCTGTGACTAAATCTCTTCTCTCATCCTTTAACGGCGTCACTCAATGAAACTTGAGGGTGGGTCCTTACGATGAGAACAGCTCTTCTATTTAAAGCCACCGACAGCCATGCCCTTCATGTTCTCAATAATCGCGCCGGCGAACGCCGACGTCCCAAGCTTGGTCGCACCCAGCATCAACCGCTCCAGGTCGTATGTAACTTTTTTCTGCTGAATCGTCCGCGCGATTCCGTCTTCAATCAGTTGCGCGGCTTCCGTCCATCCCAAAAACTCAAACATCATCGCGCCGCTTAGCATCACAGAGCTGGGATTAATTACGTCCTTGTCGGCATACTTTGGCGCCGTTCCGTGCGTCGCTTCAAACACGCCGAAGCCATCGCCGATATTCGAGCCCGGCGCCATGCCCAGTCCACCAACTTGAGCTGCGCAGGCATCGGACAAATAATCGCCATTCAAATTCGATGTTGCCAGCACGCTGTATTCATCAGCGCGCATCAGCACCTGCTGGAACACCGAATCCGCGATGCGGTCATTGATCATCAGCTTCTGTTTCCACTGGCCCTTGCCGTGTGTCGCGTAAATCGCATCCAGCGTCTGCTTCACTTCGCCGTAAACGGATTTCTTGAACGAATCGACCGCCTGCTCCAACCCCGGTTCAATCATCGCGGCATTTTGTTCAACGGTTAGTCCCGCGTTCTTGTCCAGGTTATCCAGAATCCAGCTCTCGCGCTCGGTAACCGTTTCCGCGCGGAACTCTTCGCGCGCCAGGTCGTAGCCCCAATCGCGGAATCCGCCTTCCGTAAATTTCTGAATATTTCCTTTGTGCACCAGCGTCACGCTCTTGCGTTTGTGCTTCAACGCGTACTTGATCGCCCGCCGCACCAGCCGCTTCGTGCCCGTCGGGGAAATTGGCTTGATGCCGACGCCTGAATCCCAGCGAATCTGCTTCTTGCCGTCCTTCAGCATGTCATTGTTCAGAAACTCGAGGAGCTTCTTTGCTTCGGGCGTCCCGCTCTTCCACTCGATCCCGATATAAACGTCTTCCGTGTTTTCCCGGAAAATGAACACGTCCAGTTTTTCTGGGTGCTTCACGGGAGAGGGAACTCCCTCGAAATACCGCACCGGCCGCTCGCAAGAATAAAGATCCAAAATCTGCCGCAACGCCACGTTCAACGAACGAATCCCGCCGCCCACTGGAGTCGTCAACGGCCCTTTAATCGCCACTCGAAAATCGCGAATCGCGTCCACGGATTCGTTCGGCAACCATTCTTTAAACGTGTTGAACGCCTTTTCCCCGGCAAACACCTCGAACCACGCAACTTTTCGCTTGCCGCCATACGCGTGCTCGACCGCCGCGTCGAATACCCGCCGGGACGCCTTCCAGATGTCCCGTCCCGTTCCATCTCCTTCGATGAAGGGAATCACCGGCGAGTCCGGCACCTGCAATTCGCCATTTGCATAGCCGATCGCGCGTCCCTCTGCCGGAACGGTCAGACCGTTATAAACGCTCTTCATGTACGTTGTCTCCCGCGGCCCGAGAACGAACTGGGCCGCCGATGCCGTTGTTGCTGTTGCCGTTGTTCCTGTTGCAGGACTGCTGCAATGCGCGCAGCCGAACTTGAAAAGATATCACAACGCTTGTACCAAGAAAAATTCGCGGGGCCACGGTTCATCCAATAAACGTTCAACAAAATCTTGCAACTTCCCCGCTAAGCGGATAGAAGTATCCGCGCGGAAGAACCGCCTTACGGAGAGATTGCGATGATGATCGATTGGAATGAATATCACCGGCAGTTTGGCGCTCGTGTTGGAGAATTGATGAAGCTCTCGCCCGACACGGTTAAAGGTTATCAGACACTCAGCGGCGCCAATTCGGCCTCGACCAAACTCGGCGAAAAAACGCGTCAACTCATCTCACTGGCCGTCGCCATTACCACCAAATGCGACGGTTGCATCGTCCACCACACCGAAGCCGCCTTAAAAGCCGGGGCCAGCAGGGACGAAATCGCGGAAGCCCTGGGTGTTGCCGTCGCCATGAACGCTGGAGCGGCATTGGTCTACTCGACCCGCGTTTTGGACGCCGTCGAGGCTAAGTCGGCCGCAGCGCGAGCATAGCGGACGGTCAGGCCCCATTTTCACCAACCGTCAGATCGTCTCATGTTCGGCCTGACATCTCAGGGTGAGACGTAAACCGTCAGCCCGTGACACCAGGATCAGACGTTTTTTGCCGGCGATTACCATTGTTACAAAGCTTTCATCAGAGCCGATTTCTAACTATCTGGAAATGCTGGCGTTAGGCGATCCGTTAACGTTAAACCTTCTGGCACAAAATCGTAAATTTCGCATGCGCGTGGCCCCTTCCGTGCACCATTTCCCGACAAGGCAAGGTGTGTGGGAGCTCCCTCCTGCAGTTCTTGCAATTCCGCTGAGGGGTCATACCGCAATGGATCGTTCAACCATAACCCGCAAACTAGCGCAGCTAGCATGTCTCGCATTGGTCTTCGGTTTGGGCTCGGGCATCGTTTTCTCGCAAGACACCGATCGCAAGATTCTAAAGAGGGTTGAGCCGGAATATCCCGCTGTGCTTCG